>JAGVKI010000073.1 GCA_020050695.1 Alphaproteobacteria bacterium
CCCGGCCTGTTTTGCCTGCTCGTAGGCATTGAATGCCACGCTGGCTGGATCAGCTTCAAACGCCCCCGTAATAACCGGTATTCCGGCGCGCTGTCCCCACACCTGTAACTGTTCGACAGCAGCTGCGCGAAATGTATCGGCAGCTGCAAGCATCACCTGCTTGCCTTCTGCTTTGAACTGGCTGGCGAGTTTACCGATGGTGGTGGTCTTACCATTGCCATTTACCCCTACCATCATAATCACGGTGGGTTTATGCGCCGGATCAATAGCCAGCGGTTTTGCATAAGGCTCAAGTATGGCGCTGATTTCAGCTGCCAGGAAACTGCGCACCTCATCGGGCTCTATATGTTTATCAAAACGCTGCTTGGCAAGCGCGCCTGTAAGCTCAGCGGCAACCTGCGCGCCAAGGTCCGCCTCAATCAGCAATTCCTCGAGCGATTCAATCGAGTCAGCATCGAGTTTTGCCTTGGTAAAAATGCCCGTGATACCACCAGCCAGTTTGCCGGAACTTTTGCTCAGGCCCGATTTAAGGCGCGACAGCCAGCCAAGTTTTGGAGCGGCAGAACTCATGCGGCCACACCATATAGCTTATTGCCGTCCGCACGCTGCACGGTTGCCGTTACTACGCTGCCCGGTTCGATCACGCGGTCGAGTTCAATCATTGAAAAATGTTCAGTGCGGCCCATAAGGTCTTTTTCTACTACTACGCTTGCGGTTTTACCTACCTGAGAGGCAAGGTAGCTGGCAAGCTGCTTTTCACCCGCAATGCGTAATTGCGCAGCGCGTTCCTTACGAATAGCCCCCGGCACCTGCGGCATCTTGGCGGCGGGCGTACCCGGACGCGGCGAGTATGGGAATACATGCAGGTAGGTCAGCCCGGCTTCACCGACAATGTTAAGCGTGTTGGCGAACATCTCATCCGTCTCGGTAGGAAAGCCTGCAATAATGTCAGCACCAAACACCACATCCGGGCGAAGATCACGCACATGCTGGCAAAAATCAATTGCATCCTGTCGCAGGTGGCGGCGCTTCATGCGCTTGAGCACCATATCGTCACCGGCCTGCAAACTCACATGGATATGCGGCATCAGACGCGGTTCTTCAGCAATCAGGCGGTATAGATCGTCATCAACCTCCACCGCATCTATGGAAGAAAGACGCAGTCGCTTTAAATCCGGCACAAGCGCAAGCAGGCGCTTCATCATCTGGCCGAGATTAGGTTGCCCCGGCAGGTCTTTGCCGTAATCGCTTATATCAACACCGGTCACCACGACTTCGTTAAAGCCTGATTCCACCAGCTTTCGCACCTGCGTTACAATATCCCCCATCGGCACGGAGCGGCTATTGCCGCGGCCATAAGGGATAATGCAAAACGTGCAGCGATGGTTGCAGCCATTTTGCACCTGAACAAACGCACGCGCCCTGCCCTCAAATGAGGACACCATATGCGCAGCGGTTTCTTCCAGCGACATAATGTCGTTGACCAGCGCTTTTTCGGTGCTTTCCATGATGAACTGGTAGCCGCTTTTTTCCAGCTTCTCCTGGTTGCCGATGATTTTATCCACCTCGCCCATCTGCGCGTACATATCAGGATGCACCTGCGCTGAGCAGCCGGTTACAATAATTTTCGCATCGGGATGTTCTTTGCGCGCGCGGCGTATCGCCTGGCGCACCTGGCGCTCGGCTTCTGAGGTCACCGCGCAGCTGTTAAATATGATGGCATCCTTAAGTCCCGCCGCCTCTGCCTGCTGGCGAATCACTTCCCCTTCATAGCTGTTCAGGCGGCAACCAAAGTTCAGGACACGCACTTGTGTGTCATTAGCTGTTAGCCGCGAGTCGCTAGTCTCTAGAGGTTCATGCGATAGCGGTTTATTCTCCGATAATGACTGATGACTGGCAACTAGCGACTGAAGACTATCTTTATACATCGAGTACCCCGATAAAGCTGGCCGCTACCGGCCCGGTCATCCAAACGCGGTTGGCTTTTTCATCCCATTCTACTTCCAGCTCACCGCCGGGAAGTTGAATGGATGCTTTTCCTTTAAGTATGCCACGGCGCGTAAGCCCGACCAGCGTTGCACACGCCGCCGTACCGCAGGCCAGCGTTTCACCCGAGCCGCGTTCCCACACGCGCAGCTTTACTCGGTCGTCGGAAAGCACCTGCGCGAAACTGACATTGGCTTTTTTAGGAAATAGCGGGTGATGCTCCAGGCGCGGCCCAAGCTCTTCCACCGGCGTACCCAGCACATCTTTTACGGTAAACACCATATGCGGATTGCCCATGCTGACGGCAACCGGTTCACTAAGCCCGCCCTCTTCTATCGGCAGCGACAGCGTGTCCATTTCTTCGGCGAGCGGAATCTGCTCCCAGCCAAATTTCGGCTCGCCCATATTGACGCGCACTTTTTTCAGGCCCGCGCGCGAGCAATGCAGCAGACCTGCATTGGTTTCGACAATCACATCCTCCTGCCTGGTTTCTTCCATCACCAGCCAGCCGACGCAGCGCGTGGCATTACCGCAAGCATCCACCTGCGTGCTGTCGGCATTGAAAATGCGCATGAACACATCGCCTTTTTTAGACGGCTCCATCACGATGATCTGGTCGCACCCTACGCCCGTGCGGCGCGCAGCAATAGCCTCCAGCTGATCCGGGGTAAAGTTCAGCTTGGTCTCGCGCGCATCAAAAATGACAAAGTCATTTCCAGCACCGTGCATTTTTATAAATGGCAGCGTCATAGGCTCACATTCGTTCAGGATCAGGGAAATATAGAGATTTCTTAGGAAAAGGGAACCCTAATTACTCTTCCCCTCGTTCGCGGTCTTTACGGTAACGCTCGTCCATTTGCCGGCGTATTTCTTGCTGACGCTCCCAACGCACGCGTTCTTCATCATTCTGGGTTGCCCCGGCTTCGGCTGTGGCCTTACTGTTGCTGCGAAGCAGGAACTCAGCCCCCGCGCCAACGGCGGCTCCCATCACGGCACATTTGACAATATGCTCGCCCTCGTCAGACAAATCAGTAAACTTTTTCTTAGGCCCATGCTTTTGCGCATGCCCTCCTTCAACCGCCGGGGGCTGCACAGGAGGCTGCCTTTTCTTTGCGCCAGGAATTTCAGGTAATGGGCGTGCAAATGGCAGTTGCTGATCAGGAGTCAGCGGTTTTGCCTGCGCCTCTTGCTTTACCGCGTCGTCAGCGGTTCTTACCCCAACCATGCCACCAATACCGGCGCCGCTTAGCACGAGTATGCTACGCCTTAAAAAACCGCGCCTTGTTGGTTGATCGCCAGCCATGAAATCCTACATCAGGAATCGTTGAAAACAGGGGCTCATTCTATACTATCTGGCATAATTAACAACTATTTCCCCCGCATCACGAAAAAATAATACATTGATTTATATATTTAATTTATCCAATTTTGGGCCATTTTTAATAGCCTTATAAATCAATCGATTATTTATTGTGCAATGCAGCATTTTCTGTTATTATAATGATAGGTTAAAAGGTTAGCGCAGTGCTTTACTGGAGATAGCCATTAGCCAATCATGGGAGGAGGTTAAACCTATGTTTAGTAAAACCACATTATTTCTGGTCATCTTGGGCGCCGTTAATATGGGCGTAGTCAGCTGGACCGGTGTGAATATCATTTCCACCGTGTTTGGCGATTTAAGCACAGTTGTTAGCGCACTCATCGGCCTGTCCGGTGTCTATATGCTGCTGGACAACTATACGAATATGCTGAAGCACTCGTAAGAGTAGCTAAATAGCTAATTCCTTTAGCTTCTTCCCCGCCTTCTCATTTGAAGGCGGGGTTTTTGTTTGTATAAAAAAAGCCCCCGCATCTGCGAGGGCTTTTTATTGTCTGTAGCTGTAGCTTGTGCGCGGTTACGCGAAGTCTGAACCTTTGCCGTACTGCGAGAGGAATGCTTCATAATCCACATCCAGCGATTCAGCCTTAACTTCAGCTTCCAGCTTTTTCTCAATCAGTGTAAGTGCAGGCTTAGGGCGCACCACCTCTGCTTCAACTTCATAGTTCTGCTTTACAAGAGCGTTCGAATGCATAGAGGCCTCCTTTCAAGTTGATTTCTTCGTCCACTATAGCACCCAGCCTATAGGATGACAACCTCAGAGAAATAAAAAATCAGTAAAAAACAATCATTAAAATCAATGACGTGCCTTATTCATGGCCACCAGTGAACGGCTGACCGCCAGGGTCATTGCCAGTTCACGGATGCTGACCAGCTTATTATTCAGCTTCATGAAATTATCTTTGGCTTTGCGCGGATCAATCGTACCAAGCGGCCCGGTTTCGATCTTGAGTGGCTTGGGATCAAACTCGTAAATAAAGGCGTCTTTATCGTCTTTGGGAAACCCCTCCTCCAGTTTTGCTGGAATCGGATCGCCATTGGCAGGAAATAATAATAAAAACGCCGCGCCGTAATCTTTCAGCAAAGCCTCAGTGATTTCCTGGGTTGGTTTTTCAAACGTTGCCGGGCGCAGGTAGATTTTTTTGCCGTCGAAATACACGGTGCCTGCCGGGCGGTCGTCGTTATAGTCGTACACCATGTGCAATCCTAATGGTAATAGCGTGGAACGTATGAGTGATACAATATGGGTTATTTAGGTAAGGACGGTGAAGTGCCGCCGACGGTAATAGCAAACTCTGGCCGCTTATTGATTACAATATTGTGATTAAACGGATCATCCAGCCATTTTTGTTTCAGGCGAGCCGTTTCTTCTTTTCCAAGTACAGGCTCCGCCACCTGAGCGGCATGCTCGATCCACGTGGTAATATATTGCCGGGACAGATCATATACGTCATTGCCAAAGGCTTGCCGCAGTTCCTGCTCTACTTTCTTTGCCTCCTGCGGATCACCTCCATTACTGCGCATTTCCCGGCGCAGATAATCTTCAGCATCCATAACGTCAACCAGCAACTCTCCTGCACGTACATGACTGTTCTTAAGACGCATAAGCGAACCACCACCCGGTTCGGACTGACTGATTAAATGATTGGCCGGATGATTCGGGTCAGCATCTAATTGTTTAATCAAAGCAGTCGCCGCATCATGCCAACGTTCGCCTAGCGTGCGCCCTGATGCATCATGCATTTCATTTTTGTCATTCTGCCGGTCAACATAATCCTGGTAGGAGTGCAACAACTCTTCCCTTAAAAGATGAATCCGGTTAAGCCGTTCTTTAGGCGTATCGCGCCTGCCATCCATAATTGCATTAGGGCTTAAGCCAATCACCGGCATATCCAGGTTATCGTCATTTATAGAAACACCAATGGTGCCTGCCTTCAGTTTTTTGGTAAATGCGAGAAAGCCCGTGTCATGCGTCATGAGCTGCAACCATTCAGGCATCTGCGCCAATGTTGAGGCTAATCCCTTTTCCGCAGGCTCCCTGCTATAACCATCACTCAGAACAGCCGAGATATGGAACATAAGGCCCTGCGCTTTGTCCTCCGTTTCATGGTCCGTTAACATAGCACAATGACGGTTATCCCCACCCTTGGCATAGCGTTGCAACGTCTTATCTATTTGCTGCTCTACAAAACTCTCGATCAGTTTGTAGCGCTCCTCTACACCGCTTTCGGCTTTTTGCGCATAATTCGCCTCCAAATCACGGACAAGCTGCTTCGCATCATCAGGGTAATTACCCGTAAACAACGTCATGACATAATGTTCCGCACCTTCATATAAATCATCTGTTTTAAGGCGGGATTCCAACTGCCTGGCTATGTCCTTGATAAGGTATTTCCTTGTGAAGGCAATCGCATCCTGCATAGCAGGTGAATGCTTCAGCTCCTGCACATCAAAATTATTATGCTCATCCTGCTTACATTCATCCGCAACGGATGCAGCAGAAAAGGTCAGCAATGGAACCCAGAATTCGTCATACAGCTCCTTGCCCAAAAACTGGTCATGCATTGGCAGTACAACATCGTCGCTATGAATGATACGAAATGGCTTAGGCATAGGTTCCGCTATAATTAAATTGAAATATTAATATAGCTTAATTTTAAAACGTTAATATTAAGACTCTGTGAAAAACGGTCGCGCGTGAATATATATAATTCAAGAGCTTATCTATTTTGCTTTATGCATAAGGAACAAAAAAAGCCGCTGATTTAATCAGCGGCTTTTTTGTATTTGGTTGCGTGTGAGCATCTATGCACAGGTGACGAGTGTCTTGTAAGATGATTCGTTTAACGTCAGAGCTTCAGAATAATTCCGAAGATGCGTAATAAACAAAATCCTTAGAAAGGAGGTAATCCAGCCGCAGGTTCCCCTACGGCTACCTTGTTACGACTTCACCCCAGTCA
>JAGVKI010000262.1 GCA_020050695.1 Alphaproteobacteria bacterium
AGCCAGGTGCTGCGTATATTCGGAAAGTATTTCGTTCTGGGTATTGCGTTCCAGCGTTGTGCGTACTTCAGCTAGTGCTTCACGCAGTTTTGGATCGCTATCAATCGAAGGCATCGCAATGACGCGGTTAACTACAGCAATAATATATTCGCCCTTTTCCAGCGGGTAGGCCTGAGTGGACTTGCCCGGAGCCTGCAGGAACGCTTCATCCACCAGTGCGGGCGGCAGTGTGATCTGACCAGCCGTGCGTGTGCTGCGCTTCATAGTAACGTCGCCGGTAGCAGAAAGGCCATACTGGCCGATCGCGCTATTGCGGCCAGCTTCGCTGCTGAATTTAGTGGCAATGGATTTAGCAAGTTCGCCCAGGCGGCGTCCGCGTTCTTCCTGCTGCCAGCTGGAAACTACCAGGCCGCGCACTTCATCGAGTGTGCGTTTGCGTTCAGCAATGATGCTGTCCACCTGAACGATATAATATTTTCCGCCCTTGGATGCGACCAGGGACGATTGTGAGCGCTCATCGGTTTTAAACGCGGTCTCTACGAACTTATCAAGATCCGGCAGGTCACGTGCAGGGGTGCCATCGAGCTTCACGCCCTGCTTGTTAATAGGGCCAGCGGTTGAAACGGAAAGGCCAAGCGTCTTAGCTGCTTCCTGAAGGGTGCTGCCAGCAGCGAGTGAATCTTCCAGCTTGTTGGCCAGACGGCTCTGCGCGTCGTCAGCATTGCGCTGCGCGAGTTCACGCTCCAGTGATGGGCGCGCTTCTTCAAATGGTAGCACTGCAGGCGGCTCAATCGAAGTGACGCGGAAAATATGCCAGCCAAACGGGCTTTGTACGGGGTCGGTATAACCGCCTACTGGCAGGCCGAACACCATGTCGGCGGCATTTTCGATCACCGAGTTGCGGCCAATTTTGCCAAGCGAGATACCGTTCTTATTTATAATGTCTGTTTCATTGGCAACCTGCTCAAAGGGCTTTCCGCCTTTGAGTAATGCTTCTGCTTTGCGTGCTTTTTCTTCCGATACATACAGCAGCTGTTCTACGGTGCGGCGTTCAGGGCGTTTAAATTCATCGCCGCGCTCACGGTATGCCTTGCGCAGTTCATCTTCAGTTACGGTGGTTTTCGCGCGGATGTCGTCAGCCGTGATTACAACATAGCTGAGGTTGCGATATTCCGGCGCAGTAAACTGCCCTGAATGCAGAGTAAAATAGTCGTTGATGGTTTTGCTGTCAGGCTGCGCCACATCATTTACCAGTGAAGGCGGAAGCACGTAAAGTGAGGTGTGACGCTGTTCTTCGCGCGCTGCCAGCAAGGTCTTTGCAGCAATATCCGGTGATTTGATATTGGCAAGCAGCGTGGTGATCAGCAGGTCGGTCGCCATGTCTTTGCGCAGCTGGTTGACGTAGGTTTTTTCCGAAATATTGCTGTTCTGGAGCATGGCTTCGAAATGGCCTTTGTCAAAATTGCCCTTCTTATCCTGAAATGCCGGGTTGCTGCGGATCTGGCGCACAACGTCCGTATCGCTGGGCATCAGGCCAAGGTTTTCACCTTCCATGGCCAGGAGTTTCTGGCTGATCAGCTTCTGCAATACCTGCATGTGCAGGTTGGTCATGCGGATCATTTCTGGGGTGAAGTGATCGCCCATGACACGGCGCATGCCTTCAACGGCGCGCTTAAGTTCAGCGTCGAATTCACGTGCCTGGATACTGCTGTCTCCCACTGTGGCAATGGCCGAGTTGCTGCCAGTCTGGCGCACCATATCGTCTATCCCCCAAATGGCGAAGGACAGGATAAGCATGATTAGCATGACTTTCGCCGCGAAACTGCCAGCGAGGGATCTAAACGCGTTGAGCATTTTGGTTTAAGTTCTTGAATAAGTGATTTTTACTGCTGGAGAATTACACGACAAATCAAGATTGTAAAAGGTTTTTTGATAGGATAGACCATATCCTATGAAAAAACTGGTAGTCGCTAATTGGAAAATGTATGGCCAGCCTGCAATGGCAAGGCAGCTGGCAGCCGCTGTGGTACAGCAGGCAGCGCAAACATCTGCGGCCAGCGTAGTGATGTGCCCGCCAGCCATTTTAGTGGCTGATATTGCCAAATCACTTGATAATCAAATGGTTGCTGTGGGCGGGCAGGATTGCCATGCCGACGCTGAAGGTGCGCATACCGGTGATATAAGCGCCGTGATGCTCAAGGATGCAGGTTGCAGCCATGTCATTGTGGGGCACTCTGAGCGCCGCACTAACCATGGCGAAACCAGCGCGCAGGTAAATGCAAAAGCGGCCCGCGCCATTGTCTCTGGCCTTATCCCTATTATATGTATTGGTGAAACACTCGCTGAGCGCGAAAAAGGTGAAGCCGAAGCAGTTGTGGGCGCACAGCTGCGTCAGTCCATACCCGATAGCGCCGCTCAGGGCAATTTTGTGCTTGCATATGAGCCGGTTTGGGCTATTGGTTCTGGGAAAACCCCGACCACGGACGACATAAGGCAGATGCACCGATATATAGTATCTGTGGCATCTGAACGCACAGGCGTTGCGCCTGCTGCGGTAGCTGTGCTTTATGGCGGTTCGGTCAAGGCGGCAAATGCCAAAGACATTATGGCTACCGAAGCGGTTGCAGGTGTTCTGGTGGGCGGCGCGTCCTTGAAAGCAGACGAATTTTGCAGCATTATTGCTGCGGCATGAATAATACACAACCCGCCTGCCTGCGCAGGCTGGCAAGAGAGGCATAAATGTACACGGTATTACTCGTTATCCACACCATTGTGGTGTTATTCCTTATTATGATGGTGCTGATCCAGCGCACTGAAAGCGATGGCATGGCCGGTCTTGGCGGCGGTGGTGGTAACCAGTTTATGACTGGCCGCTCGGCAGCTAACTTCATGACCCGCACAACGGCGATCCTTGCTGCTGTGTTTATGACCTCCAGCCTGGTGCTGGCGGTGATTGTAAGCCGCACCACAGCGCACTCGATTGTGGATGCCGTGCCTGCGATAGAAGAACCGGCAGCCCCTGTGAAACAGGACCCGGCATCAAAGCAGGAAAAGAAAGCAGAAACCCCGAAAAAGGCGCCGGTGGTGCCTAAGCCGGAATAACAATGAGCGCACGTTTTATATTTATTACTGGCGGCGTTGTTTCTTCTTTAGGCAAGGGGCTTGCCTCGGCATCTCTTGGCGCACTGCTTCAGGCGCGTGGCTACCGCGTACGCCTGCGTAAGCTTGATCCGTACCTCAACGTTGATCCAGGCACGATGAATCCTATCCAGCATGGCGAAGTATTCGTAACCGATGACGGTGCGGAGACTGACCTTGACCTCGGCCATTATGAGCGCTTCACCGGTGTAAATGCACGCCGCAGCGATTCAGTAACCACCGGCCAGATTTACTCCACCTTGCTTACCAAGGAGCGCCGCGGTGATTATCTTGGCGGGACGGTGCAGGTGATTCCGCATGTGACTGACCTTATCAAAGAATTCATTTTAAAAGACACGGACCAGGAAGATTTCGTACTGTGCGAAATCGGTGGCACGGTGGGCGATATTGAAGGACTACCATTCTTGGAAGCCATCCGCCAGTTGGGTTATGAACTGGGCCGTGAGCGCGTGATGTATATTCACCTGACGCTGGTGCCGTATATTGCCGCCGCGAAGGAACTGAAAACCAAACCGACGCAGCACTCGGTAAAAGAACTGCGCTCTATCGGTATTCAGCCAGATATTCTGCTGTGCCGCGCGGATCGTGAAATTCCTATGTCGGAACGCCGCAAGATCGCGCTGTTCTGCAATATCCGCGAAGAAGCGGTGATCCAGGCGCTTGATGTGGGCTCGATCTACGAAGTGCCGCGCCGTTACAGCGAGCAGGGCTTTGATAATGAAGTGCTCAAATCCTTCAACCTGAAGCCTGTCAACGTATCGCCGGACCTGACGCGCTGGGATGAAATCCTTACCCGTGTGCAGAACCCGAAGGGTGAAGTGACGGTTGCGATTGTGGGCAAATACACCGGTATTGGTGATGCGTATAAATCGCTGGGTGAAGCCCTTGACCATGCGGGCATTGCTAACCAGGTGCGCGTACATGTGCGCTGGATCGATGCTGCCGGATTTGAGAAGGAAGATGTTGCAAAAGCGCTGTCCGATGTGGACGCCGTACTGGTTCCTGGCGGATTTGGTGAACGTGGCGTAAACGGCAAGCTGGCCGCCATTACCTATGCGCGCGAAAATAAAAAGCCATATCTGGGCATCTGTTTTGGTATGCAGCTGGCCGTAATCGAATTTGCACGCAATGTGCTGGGCATTAAAGATGCAGCTTCCAGTGAATTTGGCGCCTATGAAGATAAAGACGGGAAGGGCCCGCTTGTTGGCCTGATGACTGAATGGATGCGCGGCAATGTGCTCGAAACCCGCAATAGCGGCAGCGATCTTGGCGGTACCATGCGCCTTGGCGCCTATGACTGCTCGATTGCGGCAGGCTCGATTGCACAGAAAGCCTATAGTTCTACCTCCATCAGTGAGCGTCATCGTCATCGCTATGAAGTGAACATGGCGTATCGTGAGCAGCTTGAAGGCCAAGGCCTTATTTTCTCTGGCTTGTCCCCAAGCGGTCACCTGCCGGAAATCGTTGAGATGAGGGATCACCCATGGTTTGTGGGTGTGCAGTTCCACCCGGAACTGAAGTCGCGTCCATTTGCGCCGCACCCGCTGTTCTCTTCATTTATTCAGGCGGCGATGACAAAAGGTTCGCAGAAGAAAGCGGCTTAAGGTTACTGTCATGACATCCCAGCCCAAGCAGGTCGTGCAACGATTACTCAGCCGCCCTGCGGCTGAGGACATAATGTTTGGCCATTGGCTGGAGACTGAATTTCCCAAAGCAGTGGAATTTATACAGAATAAGTACCAGATGGAATCGCGCGAAGTGCGCGGCCAGCTGGCGCAGGAATATAACCTGCCTGGGCTACGTCAGCAGATGGGCAGCGCCGAATTTGCAGCGGCTTTTAATGAACTTCACAATAATGTAGAACTGCTGCAAGAGAATGAAGATGATATTGCCATACGCTACAAGATTGAGGCGCTGAATAGCTACTATCGGCGGTTTAATGAAATAGGCGATATGCAAACCCAGATGCAGCACGACATTTTGCCAGAACTTCAAGGCATCGCAAAAGGCCAGATCACTGAACTGGACCCAACGCGTATTGTAAATATGTTCAGAAGCTACGCTTCTATTTCCGCGCGTTTGCGAAATGAAACCCCCGAAAGCCTGCAGCCGCAAAATGGGCAGAAGCTATATGACGCATTTGCACAGGACATGAAAGAACTGATAAGCTATGCTCAACGGACGAATGGGCAGAAAAAGAGCGTGCAAGCCCTTGCGCCCGCGGAGAGCCACGCAGAAGGCGTGCAGCACCGAAACCGTATAGAAGATTACTGGAGACAACGTTAATGGCTGAGACGCGTCATATTCGTATTGGTAACGTAACCATTGGTAATGATCTGCCATTGGTATTGATTGCTGGTCCCTGCCAGATGGAATCGCGCGACCACGCATTCTTCATGGTGGAAAAACTGCTGAAAATAACGCAGAAACTCAATATTCCGCTGATTTATAAATCGTCGTATGACAAGGCAAACCGTACCAGTATCAGTGGTAAGCGCGGCATTGGCTTGCTTAAAGCACTGCCGGTATTTGATGAAATACGCCAGCAGTTTGGTATTCCAGTGCTTACCGATGTGCATACCGAAGAACAGTGTGAAGTGGTTGCGCCGCATGTAGACGTATTACAGATTCCTGCGTTCCTTTGCCGTCAGACGGACATGCTGCTTGCCGCCGCTAAAACCGGCAAAGCCATCAACATCAAAAAAGGCCAGTTCCTTGCACCATGGGATATGAACAACGTGGTGGCGAAAATGGATTATGCGGGTAACTCGAACGTACTGCTTACCGAGCGCGGTGCCAGCTTTGGCTATAATACGCTTGTGTCGGACATGCGCTCGCTGCCTATTATGGCGGAAACGGGATGCCCGGTGATTTTTGATGCCACCCATAGTGTCCAGCAACCAGGCGGGCAGGGCGGTGCTTCAGGCGGCCAGCGCCAGTATGTTGCGACGCTTTCTAAAGCCGCCGTGGCGGTAGGGGTTGCGGGCGTATTCATGGAAACGCATGAAGATCCTGACAATGCGCCTTCTGACGGGCCATGCATGATGGTGCTTGATGATATGGAAGGGCTGCTGACCCTGCTTAAAGAATATGACCGCCTGGCGAAATCACTCTAACGCTAAATTGTTCTAACGCGCTAGTTCGTCCGTTTGCTGTGGCTGCGCAACGCGAGGGTGGGGCTTTCGTACTACCGACAGATACTGCCCATACTCGTTCATGTAGCCTGTTGCTGCATGGTTCAGGTTGCTGGCGGTAGCTTCTATTTCCGGCGCACCGGGCGTGACAACATAATTCCCATAATCGCGCATAAACGCATCACAATGATCCGATAACATAGCCAGATGCGCTTTGGGATCGAATTTAGTGGCGGCAGTGCGTGCAACAAAACTGGCGCGCTGGGCAAAGTGTTCGATATAGCGGTTTGCTGCATCCATGATGCGCTGGCCATGCTGCTGCAGGCCTTGCGTGAGAGGTATATTCTCTGGGTGAATCATGTCAAATGCACCGTCCATGCCGGTCGCTTTTAGTGCGGCATCGCGCAGCACTTCGGCAGGCCGCACCATTTCTTTTTGTGCAGTGGCCTCGCGCATTTCCGCGATAATCAGATTTTCCGCTGATGTATCGTCAGCTATATCTGAGGAAGCATTTGCAGCAATAGTGGTGTTGTTCATGTGTGTAATTACGTGTGATCCAGATTCATGCCTGTTCCAAGCTTTTATAACTGGCAAGGAATGACTGCAAGGCAGTTTCTAAAATGCGCCTGCGGCTATCTAAGTGTTTTTCATGCGCCGTAGCCAGTACACCGCGGCATTCATCGAGCGCCTGACGGCAGACCTGCGCCAGCGTATCCAGCGGGTTTTCCATCACCGGGTGCAGTACGGACTCATCATCCTCGCGCCTGCGGTAATGGTAGTGAAATTTGCGCGGGCCTTTGCATTCAGCCAGTGCCAGCGATAGCGGGGTTACGCTGTTCTGGAAACGCTGTTCCCAGTAAAGGCTTTCGGTGTTTTCAGATTCCAGCGAAGGCGGCGCATCGAGTATCAATGCGCAGGCATCTTCGAGTTGCAATAATGCCTGTTCAAATGCATGACTTTGCTCACCCGTATTTTCTATAGCGGGAGCCTGGTCTTTTGATGAAGCGGGTTGCTTTTTTTTAGATTTCGTGCCAACAGGAGTGCTCATAAGAAGTATCTCCGCGTGTTGTTATCCTATTCATTCAACTATAGGCTCAAAATGACAAAGACTCCAGAACATATCCCCGCAATTGCAAAAATTACCCGTATTCTCCTGATGTTTTGCGCGCTTAGTGCTGTGCCCATGACCGTGCATGCGGCAGGGGTTATTAACCTTACCGAACAGGACAAACAGCTGGAAATACGCACTGGTGATGGCTTCGTGCCTGTTACGATTCCTGCCTGGCGTACTGTGTTTTTTCCGGGAAAAGTGAAGGTGCGTTTTTTAGAGCGTGAAGTATTTATTGAACATCACGAGGAATATGCTATCTGGCCTGATAATTCTTTTGGCCCGCAGCGCCGCTATCGCCATTTAAAAGGCATGTAGGCCTAAGATTATATAATTTAACATTATACATTTAAGAGGTTCCCGTGACTGCCATTGTCCATATTCATGCCCGCGAAATTATTGATAGTCGTGGCAACCCTACTGTTGAAGTGGATGTCGGTCTTGAGGACGGCGCGTTTGGCCGTGCCGCGGTGCCATCGGGCGCATCGACCGGTACGCTCGAAGCGCTGGAACTGCGCGACAATAATAAGAAGCGCTATCGCGGCAAGGGCGTAAGCAAAGCGGTAAGCCACGTTAATAACGAACTGGCGGATGCATTGACCGGTATGGATGCAGAAGACCAGATTGCGATCGATCAGGCGATGCTCGATCTCGATGGCACGGAAAATAAATCCAAGCTGGGTGCAAATGCTATTTTAGGCGTATCGATGGCCGTTGCAAAAGCGGCGGCGGATTCCATGGGCGTTTCGCTGTTCCGTTATGTGGGCGGCATCAATGCGCATATCCTGCCGGTGCCGCTGATGAACATCATTAATGGCGGCCAGCACGCCGACAAC
>JAGVKI010000331.1 GCA_020050695.1 Alphaproteobacteria bacterium
AAACGGGTGTAATCCAGCCTATTAGTGAGATCGCCTCGCTATGCAGAAAATATAATGCGCTGCTTCACTGCGACGCGGTGCAGGGGCTTGGAAAAATCCCTGTAGATTTTGGTGCGCTCGGTGCAGACATGATGAGCATATCCGGCCATAAATGCGGTGGCCCGCTTGGCGCGGCAGCGCTTATCGTGCGCCGTGAACTGCCATTTGCACCGCTGCATACCGGCGGTGGCCAGGAATCTAACCGCCGCGCTGGCACCGAGAATATCCCAGCCATTGCGGGCTTTGCCGTAGCCATTGAAAAATCGGCAAACCTTACCCATATGAGAGATATAAGACTCTGGCTGGATAATATGGAACGTGAGATAATAGAGCAGGGCGGTATCGTGTTTGGCAAGGATACCCAACGGCTTCCAAACACCAGCTGTATTGCCATGCCAGGGGTTGGCAATGAAGTGCAGCTGATGGATTTCGACTTAAAAGGAATCGCCATTAGCGCAGGATCTGCCTGCTCTTCCGGGCGTATTGAGGTGTCGCATGTGCTCACCTCTATGGGCGTAGAAAAGCCCCTGGCTGCATCTGCTATCCGCGTTAGTGCAGGCTGGCAGACATCGCAGGCAGATATAGCCCGTTTTTGTGAGTTATGGATACAGATGAGAATGCGTCTCAACAACAAGCAAAAAATCGCCTAGCAATCCTTTGACTTATATAAACAAAAACACATCCACCTAAATGTGATTTTTAGGTCGTTTTTCTACACGCTTTTCGTTGAATAGTCCGCAGAAATACTATAAAGAAAAGGCCTTGAGAATAGTTGATCGTTTTACTAGGTTATACTATACTTTACATTCACGGCGCAGGGCGCCAAAGGACAATTTAAACATTTGATTTTATATGAAAAACCCGGCAAACACCAACCTTAGGTTACCTGTATATCTCGACTACCAGGCCACGACGCCAATGGATCCGCGCGTGCTGGAAAAGATGCTGCCGTACTTTACAGAAAAATTCGGCAACCCGCACTCACGCAGCCATGCTTATGGCTGGGAAAGCGAAGCTGCAACCGATCTGGCGCGCGAGCAAGTGGCTGCGCTGATAGGTGCGAGCGAAAAAGAAATCGTGTTCACCTCGGGCGCTACCGAGTCCAATAACATTGCGCTCAAAGGCGTGGCGCGCTTTTATAAAGACAAGAAGAACCACATCATCACCCCGGTGACTGAACATAAATGCGTTCTCGATTCCCTGCGCCATCTTGAGCAGGAAGGGTTTGAAATCACCTATCTGCCAGTGCAGACCAATGGTCTTATCGACTTAGATGTTCTGCGCGCCGCGATGAAAGAAAACACACTGCTGGTTTCAGTAATGGGTATCAATAACGAAGTGGGCGTTATCCAGCCGCTGGCTGAAATCGGCAAGCTGTGCCGCGAAAAGGGCGCCTTCTTTCATGTGGACGCTGCTCAGGCATTCGGCAAGATCCCGCTCGACGTGGAAGCCATGAACATCGACCTGATGAGTATCTCGGGCCATAAAATCTACGGCCCTAAGGGCATCGGCGCAATGTATGTACGCCGCCGTCCGCGCATTCGCCTGGAGCCATTATTCTCTGGTGGTGGTCAGGAACGCGGCTTCCGCTCTGGTACGCTGCCTACGCCGCTGGTAGTTGGCCTGGGCGAAGCTGCCGCTATCGCAAAAGCGGAAATGGCGCAGGATGAAGCCCATGTACGCCGTCTTTCCGACCGCTTCCTGGCTGCTGTGCTCGATGGTATACCTGATGTATTCATGAACGGTCACCGCGAAATGCGCTGGCCGGGCAATATCAATCTCAGCTTCGCTTATGTTGAAGGCGAATCGATGATCATGGCGATTAAAGACCTCGCGGTATCATCAGGTTCAGCCTGCACCTCGGCATCGCTTGAACCTTCTTATGTACTACGCGCGCTTGGCGTTGGCGAAGAACTCGCCCACACCTCCATTCGCTTTGGCATTGGCCGCTTCACTACAGACGCAGAAGTTGATTTCGCCATCAACCTGATTCAGGAATCCGTTGGTAAGCTGCGCGAAATGAGCCCGCTGTGGGAAATGGTGCAGGAAGGCGTCGATATTTCTAAAATTGAATGGGCAGCACATTAAGTAACATGGCTGAGAACGAAACCATATACATACCCGAACAATTCGACCACGCGTCGGAATTCGGGTATCTGCGCCGCCACGAAGAACTTACCCGCAAGTTCCAGGGATTGTTCGAACGCGGCGACAAGGAAAATGACGGCAGCGCCGTTGCAATGCTAAGCGAGCGCAATAAAGACGAATGGTTTTACCAGGCCTGCAAAGACGTGGCCCGAACCATATTACTGCATGACGACGCCATTACCACCATTGAGGTTGGCGATGCACAGGCACTGGTAGAAGAAAAATATAACGCATTTCTTGAAAACCCGGAACTGGCAGGCGTTTCACGCGCTTCGGCAGTTCACTGATTGAAAGGCAAGGCAGTTATGGTACAGCAGAATGATAAAATATCTGGCCCCAATGGATTCAATATCAACCATCCTGATGCACCGAAACGCCCACAAATTGTGGTAGCACGCGAAGATGAAACTCCTCTTCTACGCGCAGTGCGCTATATGACCGAAGTAGATTCAAGGCGCCCGGAACTGCGCGATGCCATACGCTCGCACCGCAAAGCGGATGACCAGCAGCGCAGTGATGCAAGCTGTGATTTTATTATTGACGGCGTGCTCAATACGCTTGCTAAAAGCACACTAAGCACCGCCACAGATTTTGATAGTACCGATGCACTTGTCGCCTCGGTAAAAACAGGTATAACAAACCGCTTCGAGCAAAAGCCCGACCGTGGCTACGCTTTAGGCGAATAAGGAGAAGTAGTATGGCTTACAGTGAAAAAGTAATCGATCATTACGAGAATCCCCGTAATGTTGGCTCCATGCCCAAAGAAGATAATAACGTTGGCACCGGCCTGGTTGGCGCGCCTGCATGCGGCGACGTCATGAAGCTTCAGATCAAGGTAAGCGCTGAAGGCATTATCGAAGACGCCAAGTTTAAAACTTTTGGCTGCGGTTCGGCTATTGCGTCGTCCTCGCTGGTGACTGAATGGGTCAAGGGCAAGTCGCTCGATGAAGCCATGCTGATTAAAAACACCGAAATCGCACAGCATCTCGCATTGCCGCCAGTGAAGATCCACTGCTCGGTTCTGGCTGAAGATGCGATCAAAGCTGCGGTGGAAGATTACAAAGCCAAGCACAGCGAAAAGAAGGATGCTGCGTAAGCGCACATAACCATCATGGCCGCACCGATCCTTTCCATCACCGAAGCTGCAATAGGGCGTATCCACGAACTGCTGGATAAGCGCGGCAAGCCTTCGCTTGGAATCAAGATTGGTGTGCGCACGCGCGGTTGCTCTGGCCTTTCCTACACGGTTGAATATGCCGACGAGATCAGCAAGTTCGATGAACTGGTGGAAAAAGACGGCGTCAAAATCCTGATCGACCCGAAAGCGGTCATGTTCCTGCTTGGCACCGAGATGGATTTCGTCGAAGAAAAATTCAAAAGCGGTTTCACCTTCCGCAATCCGAATGAAAAAGGCCGTTGCGGCTGCGGCGAATCATTTCACGTATAACGGCTGAGTTATGGCCGATTATTTCGCCTTACTTGGGCTTACCCCCGCATTTGACCTTGATCTGGCCGCACTCGAAGCATCTTATTTCAAAGCTCAGCGCCAGTATCACCCCGACCGTTTTGTAGGAAAACCAGCCCCTGAACGCCAGCAGGCACTGCAAACCTCCGTAGACGTCAATAACGCCTACAATACCCTCAAAGAGCCACATAGCCGCGCTGTTTATATCCTTAAAACCCACGGCATAGACGTTACCGACAACAAGGAAGCCGCCCGGCCATCGCATACACTGCTTATGGAAATCATGCAGTGGCGCGAGCAGGTGGAAAGCGCCCAGAACCTTGAGGCACTTTCCACGCTTGAAAATGCACTCAAAGGCTTGCAATCTGAGGCTATAGGGCATATATCACAGTCGTTTACTGCTTCTAATTGGCAGACCTTCGCACAAGAAACCATGCGCCTTGGTTATTTCGAAAAGAGCAATCAGGAAGTAGCGCAAAAAATAAAACGCCTAAAACTACAGACAACACAATTATCATGACGCGCTTACTACAGATACATGAACCCGGTGAAACGCCGCTGCCACATGAAGATTCGGCAGCCGTGGGCATTGACCTTGGCACAACGCATTCGGTGGTTGCTATTGCTACCGAAACCACTGCTGAGGTTGTGCATAATATTCACGGCCACGCGCTGGTGCCGTCGGTGGTGTTCTATCACCAGGACGGAAAAACTGAGGTGGGCTATCAGGCGCGTGCGCGCTATGAACGCGGCGAGAAGGGTGCTATTTCTTCGGTAAAGCGCCTGATGGGCAAAGGCCTTGACGACATCAAAAGTATTTTTGGCAACCTGCCTTATGACATTGCTCCGGGGGGCGCAGGCATGGTGCGCCTGAAGGCCGCAGGCCGCGAAGTAACGCCGGTGGAAGTATCTGCTGAAATCCTGAAATCCCTCAAACACACAGCCGAGCAGGCACTGGGTAAGGATGTAAAACAGGCGGTGATTACCGTTCCTGCGTATTTTGACGACGCCGCACGCACCGCCACCAAAGATGCCGCACGCCTTGCTGGGCTTGAAGTGCTGCGCCTGATCAATGAACCAACTGCTGCCGCACTGGCTTACGGCCTGGATAAAGGCGTGGAAGGCATTTACGCGATTTATGATCTGGGCGGCGGCA
>JAGVKI010000329.1 GCA_020050695.1 Alphaproteobacteria bacterium
GGCGGCGTTGAAGTGTAAATAACAGCATCGCCAGGTAAAAAATATAAAAGTAAGGCTTTAGCGCAAATCCTACCGCTGCCATAACCGCAGCGAGCATGCGCCAGAAAGCAGGCGTGGCCTTGCGGTCAGCCAGAGGTGAGTAAAGGATCATCCATGGCGCGGTCAGTATTACCATTAGATGTTCGCGGTCGGCAAACAGCTGGTGGATAAAGGATATGCACAGCAGCGCAAAGGCCAGGGAACTTACAGCTACGCAGCGCGTATGTATAGTTTGCCTGCCATATAGCAGCAGCTGATGCGCAACAGTCAGGCTTGCGGCAATGGTAAGTAGGGTAAGAAGGTTGAGGGCTGTGTACAGCTTAATGCCCGTGGCGCTGGCCAGCGCTAGCGGAAACCAGTAAAGCAGGTGGATAAGCGGGGGGCTGACATCGGTGTAATCCACATAGGGGATTGCACCCTGGCGCAATTGCTGCGCCTGGTCCAGCAGTGTCAGATGGTCATTATTCAGGCCTATCAGCATATGTCCCCAGGCCGAAGCCAGCGAGGCAATAACGGCGCATGTTACCCAAAACCAAAGGGCATATTTTTGGCAAAGGCGGCAAAATGGCATTAGCGAATCGAACGTTGGGCTATTTGACATAATCAGGCTTTTCCTGTGTTGGCTAAGCATTGGCCATACAAATACTGCTATTTGGGTGTTATGCCTATTATTATCAAAAAATCATTTTTAAACAGTCGGGTAGGCTTGGGGGCTAATGTTTAACATTTCTTACTGTTATTCTTGGCCGTGATGCGCTAATTTAGTGCATTGAATATATGTATCAGCACTCGCGTGCATTAAGTATTTTATTAGGTAATACAGCGGCATGATAGCGTCTGTCAAAGATTACGAAAAAGAAAAAGACACCTCCGTCACTGGTCTGACGCAGGGATTGCGTCAGCAAAGCCTGAAAGCTGCTGGTGCTGGCTTTATTGTGGCGGATTCTGCGCTTATTACCTCAGGTGTTCTGGCGGGTAAATATAAAGAAGCATCCGCTGGTATTTTTGGTTTAACGGCTGGTTTTGTGGGGGCGCGCTACGGCAACCCGACAGCTGAACGCCAGCTGGAGCAGATGTACCGAAAGCTTGGGCCTTACCTGCGCAAACAAAATGTAGAAATCCCTGAAATTCCTACTGCGGAAGCCTTGTCTAAAGACGGGGGCTTACTGTCTAATATTGAATCCTCCCTTTATGAGAACCCTTCACAGGTAATGAACCTGCTTTATTCCGTGATTGGTGTGCAGTTTGTGCGCTCAGGCATACAGCATAACAGCAGCGACATGAAAAAATCCGGTGGCCTGCTGATTGCTGGCGCGCTTGCCGGGCTGCTCATTCAGGAAAAAAAGCCAGATCCCGAACACCCGCCTGAAGGCGCCGTACAGAAGGCATGGAGCTGGATACAGGAAAAGCCGCTGCGTCTTACTGGCACCTTGTTCACCGCCAACCAGTTTTTCCTGGCCAAGGACGCGCTGCGTGAAAAAGCCGCCAATCCGGGCAAGAACAGCTATATGTTCAAGCTGATAGCGGTGGCTAGTTTCGTATTTGGCAACACCATGATGGCGCTGACGTCCAAAGCACATGGCGGCGGCAACAAGATGGATGAAGAAACACTCAGCAATCTCTCTGATACCTGCACGCGCATTATCGCAGCCCAGCCGCCTGAAGTGCAGACGGCGCTGATCGAGCATATTGCCGGTTATCTTGCCGACCAGCCCAACGTTGGCATGAAGGCCAGTGAAATTAGCACCATGCTGCGTGAAAAAATGCAGTCGGTTGCAAAGACCCATGCTGCCGAAGGCTGGCAGGGGCGTGTCCAGGCCAGCGTTACTCCATCGGCGCAACCGGCGCTTTAAATATTTTCTATTCCCATCACCATCTTGTTATTTACGTAGTTGCTCATTACCCCACTTGGGATTAGCGTATGGGCAAAATACAATAATAATCATTTCAGGGATGGCTAATGACCAAGAATATCACCGGTTCGGTTGCGCGGTATTTTGAACTCGATAAATATGCAACCACGATCCGCACGGAATTTATCGCCGGGCTCTCTACGTACCTAAGCCTTGCTTATATTTTCATTGTAAATCCGGCAGTGTTGTCGCAGGCGGGCATCGACCCAACGGCAGCGCTTTTTGCTACAGCGCTCATCGCCTCACTTTCAACCCTGGCCATGGGGCTATGGGCAAACCTGCCTTTTGCTGTTGCGCCCGGACTTACGATGAATAGCTACTTTGTTTTTGTCGTATGTCATAAAATGAATTTTACATGGCAGCAGGGGCTGGCCACGGTGTTTGTCTCCGGCGTTATCTGCGTTATCCTTACGGCGCTTCCGCTACGCCAGAATATTGTCGATTCCATTCCGCTTGGTCTTAAGCGTGCCATTGCCGTAACGCTGGGGGTATTCATCGCGACCATTGGGCTTTTTCTTGCCAAGATGGTGGCTTTCAGCCCGTCTGGCCTTATTGACCTTTCGGCCAGCAATGCCCAGTCGCTTACCAGCCCGCTGGCAAAAGTATTTCTGGCAGGGCTCATCGTCTCGATATTGCTCGGCCTTAAAAGGCTGCATTTTCCCGCTGGTATGCTGATCGCTATCGTGTTTGCTGCATTCTTGTACCATATGCTTCTTCCAGGTGCTGAGGTGGCCCCAAGCAACGGCGATATGTTTGCATCCGTGGGGCAGCTTGATTTTTCCGTGTTCTTCCACAGCGAGTTCTGGGTACCAGTCATTGTATTCTTTGTGCTGGATTTCTTTGAAGGTATTGGTGGGTTCATTGGCATGACCAGCAATACCAGCATTCAGGACAAAGACGGTAACGTACCGCACCTCAAGCAGGGCTTATGGGTAGACGGCTTTGGAACCATTGGCGGCTCGCTTTTCGGCACCTCCAGCCTTATCATTTTTGTAGAAAGCGCTGTGGGTATCAATGTGGGCGGGCGCACCGGCCTTACCGCCGTGTTCTGCGGGCTGTTCATGATCGTAGGCGCCATTGCCAGCTTCTATTTTATACCGGCCCTTACCATGATACCCGCGCAGGCAGCGGCAGGCGTACTGACTTATGTGGGCTACCTTATTTTGTCCAGTTCGCTGCAATCTAAAAAAGACCATGGACTGACGCGCTTTGACTTTGCTGTGATGAGCATCATGGGCGTAATCGCTTTTGCAACATTCAGCCTGGATAAATCATTGGCGTTTGGTATGTGGGCATATTTTGGCCTGAGCCTGATTCCCGGCGATGGCCGCAGGCCTGCTGGCTGGCTGGCACTGATAGCTTCGGCGCTTACACTTGCCATTGTAGTCAGCGGCTGACCGGTATTAGAGGTAGGTGCCTTTGCCGTTATTAATGGTAACGCTGTCGATTGCGCTGACCGGCGTTATGATGTCACGGCTTTGCGTTTTTATCTGTGCAGCATCAAACTTCACGTTCTGGCTGGCCTGCATAGAAGCAACATAACTCATAATCATGAAAATATTATTCATGGTAAGCGACAGGTTGGGTACCTGCGCATCAGCCAGCTGACTTTGTATCTGTACCAGCAGGCTGCTCGTCAGGGGCTGATTGGTAAAGGGAGCGAGCACCTTTGCGCTTTGCTCAATCTGCGCCTGAGTCAATATGATGGCATCTGAATTGGCGGCGGCTAGTGGAAGTGACGTTTCAGGCAGGGTAGCAACGGCTTCGACACTGAGGTCAACCGTGGTGGCAGAATTGGCGATCAGGGGCAGGGGCGCACTGATAAGTTCGCCATCCTGAATCAGCTGCAGATCAGCTTGCAGGGTGCCTATGGCCTGGATCTGTTCGGGGGTAAGCGTGTTGATTTCTATACCGTCATTGGCGGGGGATATATTTTCTTCCTCTGGCAGCGTCTCATTAAAAAAGACCAAAATAGGATTGCTCAGTGAAAGCAGCCCCTCTGAAAGCACTGGGTCGGTATCACTCACAAGCTGGTTATTGCTATCCAGCTGCGCATTTAGCAGGGGGGTAAAGACATTATTATCTGGCCGATTGTCTACGTTATTAGGCGTAGCAAGGCCTGCCGTCTGATCGAACTGCAATGCAGGCGATGTGACGATAAACGTAGGAGAGCTAGTCTGTGTGATAGTGTTTGAGTCAGCCATATAACAGTCCTTTCCACTTATCATTATGCGCTCTGCCGCATAAGCCCTCCATAGCAACTGAGCCCGCCAACATAATTTTCTCATAAGTTTCAGGATTAACCTGAAATTATAGGATTTCTGGCAAAAATCAGATCTATTGCTGTGTAGTAACAATGTGTTTTTGGAAAAGAAGCCCTGATTATGCCTGAAAATGCTAGGGAAATGGCTTTTGTGACCTCACTGCGTCATCCCTCGATAATGAAGGATAAGCAGCGGGTGTATCAGTTACTGGAGCGCACGCTGCGTTCGGTCTGTGCGCAAACCAATCAGCACTTTAAAGTGATAGTGGTATGTAATGAACAGCCTGAGATTGGTTTTACCCATCCTGCAATTACCTATCTACTGGTAGATATTGAGCCGCCGGTTCAGTCAGTCGAGCAGATGTTTGGTAACCTTGACGCAGTCCGGCTAGATAAGGGAAAGAAATACCTGGCGGCACTTTACCTGCTGAAAGGATCAAACCCAAGCCATGTAATGTTCTTTGACGCTGATGATTGTGTTGCCAATACCATTACGCAGACGGTGCTTAGCGGCCCATCTGATCGTTCCTGGCGAATCAATAGTGGGTATCTATACAAAGAGGGGGCTTCGCTACTTGTAAGGCTGCCGAATGGCTTTCATAAAAGATGTGGCAGCTGCTTTATATTCAGTTATTCGATGTATCAACTGCCTGTTGATCCTAATGAGATTGCCCTGGATTGGATCAAAAAGAATCTGGGGAGTCATAGATTGATATATGACTATCTCAAGCAGCGGAATGTAACGCTGTACAACATACCCTACAGCGCAGCAATTTACATTGTGAATACGGGTGAAAATCATTCTGCTATAACAGGTATTCTGCGTGCCATAGGTGCGGGAGCGGCAAGGGGGGTATTGAAATTATTATTAGGTCTTCGGCCACTGACCCCTGGGGTATCGCGTAGATTTGGTCTTTATAAGCTTCCTGCTACTAAAGGCTGACTGCCATCCAATAAAATCAATGATTTTTAACTGTTGTTGTATATGAGTAGCTATGGATAAATGTGCAGGCGAAAATGCAAGTTATTAGTCACAAGCCAATATGGGGATTTGTTGCCATCCTGTTTTTAATAGGATTGGCGATACAGGTATTTATTGTTCCCCAACAGATGGACGAGCATGGCATGTTTCATCTGCTGGCATGCGATACGTATCCAATGCACTACCTGCATATATACCGCGAAGCATGTACCCATCTGTATGATGTAACCTTCGCAGGGTTGTTTAAATGGCGCTATGCCGCGCCGTATACCGGGTCTTTGATGGACCGGCTATATCGCCCGCTCTTTACTGTCTGGCCTGATCCATACAGTTTCTTTCTATTTACCCTGTTTTTCTGGGGAGTCTGCGTGGTGCTGCTGGCGAAACTGGTTCGCGCGCCATTGGGCATAGCGTTTCTTGCGCTGGGTATGAATTTCGCTTTTGTTTACCATATGGTGCATGGCGTTTCATCGGTTCCGCCCAATATTTTCATGCTGGTTATTCCCATGATTGCCGTTAAGGCCATGAGCAGTAAGCGTCCATGGCTCTATGGCATTCTTGCCGGGCTATTGATGTGCATGGGCATCGAAGCCAAGATGTTCTTCTTTTACATCATCCCCGGGATAGCATTTTTGTCGGCTACCTGCATATGGGCATGGTATCCGCTTAACAGGTCTATTATTTTATCTGCCCTGAAATTTGGTGTGGCCGCAGGCATTGTAAGCGGTACCTTTGCGTACGTGCTTATCAGCAGCCCCGCTGCGGCGTATTCTTCGATGACGCATGGCCAACGTGTAATGCATTATTCACGTAACTATACCCTGAGTGACTTCTGGCCGTACCTGTATAATCTGATAGCTAATTTCAAAGCCTACTGGGGTGACCTGAGCAGTGTGATGAACCGGGTATACAAACCCAGCGATGTGGCATGGTGGAAGCCCACGGGCACCGGCTTCTGGACATTATTCAACTGGCTGATTATGTTTGTCACCTGCGCGTATGCCGTATTGCTTGAGCGCAAAGAGCGCCTGCTTGCGTTCAGGCTGGATAAGTTCATAGCGGGCTGCGCTCTGACCTCAATTATCATGATGCTGGTCGTTGGGACAAATATAAAGAGCTGGACGCACCATCATCATTTCCATCCGATAGTTCCTGTATTTTATGCGTTTGCCGCAAGTCTTGGTGTGCTTTGGAAGCGCCGGCTGGGTAAGACGCTCATAGTACCCTCTTTTGCAGTATTGCTGGCTCTAAGCTCTAACGTATCTGTAATTATAGGTTCTATGCAACCGCTTGTTTCCAGGCATTTCCAGTATTATTTACCTGCAAACGAGACGTTTGATTATGAAAAAATAGTATTGTGGCTACGCCAGCCGCAGGTAGGCAATAATGCGGTTGTAATACATACTGGCTGGGGGATGTATTATACCACTTCCCTATACGGTGCTTCCAACCAGCTTATCATGTATGTTTATAATCTGCGGGACGTTGAACTGGCATATCAAAGAACACAGTTTCTTGGCAGGCCTTACCTATTTATTATCAAAGAGGGCTATTATGCAGACTATTTGGTTCAGAAGTTTAAGAATATATATGACCTGACACAGCAGGTAATGGCGGATACCCCAATTAAACCCGGTCTGCGTTATATGTGCATGCCGCCATTGCCGGGGATGAAGAATCTCTGTAACAATTGGATGGCTTCGCAGGCGCCTTCGGGATGGCGGGTATTATCTACGATTCCTTATGATGAACTCATGACGAAAACCACAGCAGAACATGTCACACAATAACAGTCCCAGGATTTATATTCTCGCCGGAGATATTTCCTATAATCGGGGTGACCTGGCTAGTCTTCACACGCAGATTGCCGAAATCCGCAAGTCCTATCCTGATGCCCATATCACCTGCTGCGCACTTTCTCCTGAGAACTGTGCCGGATGGGTGGATGCAAATGTTATCAAGCGCAGCATCTTTCTTAACCGCACACAGCTAAAATACCTGCGCCAGGCCGACCTGGTGGTATGGGGCGGTGGTGCTCAGCTGGCCGATCACAGCTGCAGGCTTCTGGTGCCGTATTGGGCCACAGTCCTTTTTATAATCCGTTTTA
>JAGVKI010000242.1 GCA_020050695.1 Alphaproteobacteria bacterium
AGTTCAAAATAGATCAGGACAGGCGCGTCCTGGCCTTTCATGCGCCGCGCAGCCATACCCCCGTGGTGATTGATAATTGCATTATCCTGCACCCCACACTGCAGGCCATGATTCCGGTAATCAACAGGCAACTGGCGCAATGGTCATTTACCCCCCAGCTTTATGCCATCAGCCTGACGCTGGCCGATAGCGGCACCGATATGTTGCTGACCTTCCGCCACGCCATACCGCCGCTGGCGAAAGACATTATAGATATTGGGGGTATCGCACGCATTAGCATCCGCACCCGTGAGGGCAAGCCTGAACTGCTTACTGAAAAAACCCCTGTGGAAATGACGCTTGGCGGATATGCCATACCGCTTCCTGCCGATGCCTTCCTGCAAGCAACCGCCGAAGGCCAAAAGCTGCTTACCGCTGCCGCGCTTGCCGCCTGCGAGGGCAGCAAGTCGGTCATTGACCTGTTTTGCGGACTTGGCACCTATAGCTTTGCGGCAAGCAGCAACGTTCGGGTACATGCCGCCGAAGGCGACGCTGAAATGGTCAGTGCGATGACGCGCAGCATCAAGCGCCATGGCATCACTTCCCTTACCTGTGAGCAGCGCGACCTGTTCAAGAATCCCTTTTCTGCCAAAGAACTGGCGGCCTATGACGCCGCCATCATTAACCCGCCACGCCTTGGCGCTAAAGCGCAAGCAGAAGAACTCGGTAAATCCAACATTTCCAGAATTGCCATGATTTCCTGCAACCCGGCCACCTTCAGCCGGGACGCTAAAATCCTTAAAAATTATGGCTTTAGCCTTGCCTGCGCCAGCGGTGTCGACCAGTTCGTTTTTAGTCCGCATTTAGAAGTAGTTAGCCTGTTTCATCGTTAGCACTTGTGTGCAGGTTATTTTTCGCTTATGTAGGCGCCTATGACTGATTTAAGCCACATACGCAATTTCTCCATCATCGCCCATATCGACCATGGCAAATCCACGCTGGCCGACCGCCTTATTCAGGTATGCGGCGGACTGGAAGCGCGCGAAATGAGCGAACAGGTGCTCGATTCGATGGAACTCGAAAAAGAGCGTGGCATCACCATCAAAGCTCAGACCGTGCGGCTTAAGTACAAAGCCAATAACGGTGAAATCTATACGCTGAACCTGATGGATACCCCTGGCCACGTGGATTTTGGCTATGAAGTATCGCGCTGCCTTGCTGCATGCGAAGGCTCGCTGCTGGTGGTGGATGCATCGCAGGGCGTAGAAGCACAGACACTGGCGAACGTGTATAAAGCCATCGACGCCCACCATGAAATGGTGCCGGTGCTCAATAAGGTAGACCTGCCCGCAGCGGACATTGACCGCACCAAGGCACAGATCGAAGAAGTAATCGGCATCGACGCCTCCGACGCAGTCCCCATCTCCGCTAAAAGCGGCCTGGGCATTGAAGATGTACTGGAAGCCATCGTAAACCGCCTGCCGCCGCCGAAAGGCGATGCAACCCTGCCGCTCAAAGCGCTGCTGGTGGATAGCTGGTATGACACGTATCTGGGCGTTATCATTCTTGTGCGTATCATGGAAGGTACGCTCAATAAAGGCACCAAAGTGCGCATGATGAGCAATGGCTCCACCCAGAATGTCGACCAGCTTGGCGTATTCACGCCTAAGAAGGTGCAGGTGGATAAACTCACCCCCGGCGAAGTGGGCTACATCATCACCGGCATCAAACAGGTAGCCGATTGCAAGGTGGGCGATACCATCACCGAAGAGCGCCGCCCGGCAGAATCCCCTCTTCCCGGCTTTAAACCCTCGCAGTCTGTTGTTTTCTGCGGATTGTATCCGACTGACTCAGGCGAGTTCGAGCACCTGAAAGATTCCCTCGGCAAGCTGCGCCTGAACGATGCCAGCTTTGAATTCGAAACGGAAAGTTCAACAGCTCTCGGCTTTGGCTTCCGCTGCGGCTTCCTTGGCATGCTGCATCTGGAAATTATTCAGGAGCGCCTGCAGCGCGAGTTCGACCTCGACCTGATTACCACCGCGCCAAGCGTGGTATACCGCATGTACCTCACCGACGGCACCAAGATTGAATTGCACAATCCTAACGACATGCCCGACGTTACCAAGATCGACCATATCGAAGAGCCATGGATCCGCGCAACCATCATGACGCCTGATGATTATCTGGGTAACATCCTGTCGCTATGCACCGAAAAACGCGGCATTCAGGAAACGCTCACCTATGTTGGCAGCCGCGCCATGGCAGTATACCGCCTGCCACTCAACGAAGTGGTGTTCGATTTCTATGACCGCCTGAAAAGCTGCTCTAAGGGCTATGCGAGCTTTGACTATGAACTGACCGACTATACCGAGTCCGACCTTGTTAAGCTCAATATTCTGGTAAACGGCGAGCCGGTAGACGCGCTTGCGCTTATCGTGCATCGCAGCCAGGCTGACTTCCGTGGCCGGCGCCTGTGCGAACGCCTGAAAGACCTTATCCCTAAGCATATGTTCGCCATTCCTATCCAGGCGGCTATCGGCGGCAAGATCATTGCCCGCGAAACCATCAGCGCCATGCGCAAAGACGTACTGGCAAAATGCTATGGCGGCGATATTTCCCGTAAGCGCAAACTGCTTGATAAGCAGAAAAAAGGTAAAAAGAAGATGCGTGAAATCGGTAACGTCAATATTCCGCAGTCGGCCTTCCTCGACGCGCTCAAGATGGGCGACGAATAAGCTATTTACGCAAGCCCGTTGCCCTCAGCGCTTCTTCCACCATAGGCAGCTGGGAAATGCTGCTCATGATCTCGAAACCTTTCTGCTCCAGACGTGCACGTTCAGCGTGGTCATTTAGCAGGCGAACGCAGGTATCTACCAGCCCATCGTAGGGTGTAAATGCAATTCCTGCGCGGAACGGGCCCTCGAGTTCTTCGTCGTTTCCGGTTTCCGATACCACGCATTTGCGGTTCGCCAGCATGTATGAAACCCTTACAATCTCGAAGATATGAGCATCATAGGAGTGAATGTTCAGGATAATCTTTGAACGCGCTACCAGCGCATCGCGCTGCTCGCCGTAAGCATTGGTTTCCAGCCATGCGCGATAGCCACGCGCATTGAGTTCGTTAATAATGGCAACGCGCCGCTCATGTGCACCGCCAAAGAACAGCACAT
>JAGVKI010000129.1 GCA_020050695.1 Alphaproteobacteria bacterium
ATATTGCCCGTGCCGAAGATGCCTACGAGCCCGGTCAACGGCGCTTTTGTCGGCGCATGCATGCTGTTTGCTCCATCGAGCATGATCAAAGACATTCCGTATGATCCCTATCTCTATTTCTTCGGGGAGGAAATTTCGCTTTCCGCGCGTTTATGGACCAGCGGTTATGAAATCTTCCATCCGCAGCGCACCGTAGTCTGGCATGACTGGGACCGCAGCAAAAGGCCGACGCATTTTTCCGACCATCCGGATTGGACAAAGCTCAACGAAATGGCGTATGCGCGCGTACGTTATCTGCTGGGCACGGAACTTAATACCGATGGGCAGGTTATCAAACAGCTTGATAAGTATGGCCTGGGCAGCGAGCGTTCGCTGGTTGAGTATCAGGAATATTGCGGCATTGATTTTGCGATGAAGACCATCAGCGATTTTGCCCGCGAAGCCAATTTCGATCCTAATCGCGGTGCTGCCGCCAAGCAGAAAAGAGAAGAAAAAGACGCTGCGGCGCAGACGGCAATGCGCGACAGAAAGCATGACGGTCCGCTGCCGCGTATTTTAGTCATGATTCCAAGCTACCGTGACCCGGATTGCCAGAACTCGGTTAAGGATCTTTTTGATAAAGCCAACCATCCCGAGCGCATTTTCGTATCCATATGCTGGCAGTACCTGATGGATGGTACGGATGACGATTGCTTCGTTGTTCCATATCCATACCCAGACCAGGTGCGCGAGCATAAGGTGGACGCATTGGGTAGTCGCGGCATGTGCTGGGCACGCTGGATGACGCAGCAAATGTGGGAGGGCGAGGAATTCGTTCTCAGCGTGGATGCGCATATGCGATTCGAGCCGGGCTGGGATGACATTATTATCGATGTATGGAAAAATTGCGATAATCCAAAAGCAATGCTCAGTGTGCATCCGCCAAAGTTTGATCCGCCGGATAAATTGTCACGCGGTTATGTGCATGGCATGTCAGCGGCGCATTTCAATAGCGAAGGCATCCTGATGATTCTCGGCAAGCCGCCATATCCTATCGATAAGGCACCGGAAAAACCAATGCCGGGTGCGATTATCGGCGATGGTTTCCTGTTTGGTCCATCAAGCTGGATTCATGACGTGCCGTTCGATCAGCACCTGTATTTCTTCGGTCAGGAAATCACGGTAGCGGTTCGCCTGTGGACCAATGGTTATGATATTTATCATCCCAACAAGCTGGTAATGTACCATGATTATGGGCGTCCTAACCGTAAGCATCACAGTAGGGATAATACGGACGGGCATTCACGTAACCAGCGCTCGTTTGCGCGCGTTCGCCATATGCTTGGTACGGAACTTTCGACCGATCCGGAAGTGCTGTTTGAAATTGATCAATACGGTCTGGGTACCGTTCGCTCGCTCGCGGAATATGAAGAATATTCCGGTGTGGATTTTAAGAAAAAAACCATAGCCGAATTTGCATTTGAAGGCAGGTATAACCATTACTCTGATATGAAGGGCATGCCAAAACTGACGCCTGCGGAAGTGCTTGAAGTAAAAGAGCCGCTGCATAGCAAGCCTTTCCGTATAATGCGTAATAACACGATCTTTGTTAATATTGCCAGCTACCGTGATCCGGAATGCCAGCACACGATTAAAGATCTCTTTGAGAAAGCCAACAACCCTGGGCGTATTTATGTAGGTGTATGCTGGCAGTTCGACCCGAATGAAGACCACCACTGCTTTGAAGTGGATACGCGCCGCAACCAGGTCAGGATTCGGGCCGTCGACTGGCGTGATGCCGAAGGTGTATGCTGGGCCCGCTACCAGGCACAGCAGCTATGGGATCAGGAGGAATATGTACTGATGATCGACAGCCATATGCGCTTCGTACCAGGCTGGGATGATCTGATGATTGCGGAACTCAATGAGTGTGGTGCAATGAAGCCGATGCTGTCATGCAGTCCGGCCTCCTATACGCCTCCTAATAATCTGTCGCGCCATATGAATCCTACTATTCGTCGCGTCAGGCCGTTTATGCCTGATGGGAATTTGCGCTGCCAGGGTGAATCGCTCGATCACCGCCCTGAAAAACCACTGAACGCTGCGTTCATGGTCGCAAATTTTGCCTTCTCGCGTGCGGAAGTATTAGCGGAGGTGCCGTATGATCCATTCCTGTATTTTGATCAGGAAGAAATCACCTATGCTGCGCGTCTTTACACGCATGGCTGGGATATATTCAGCGCCCGCCAGCAATTCCTGTATCACTTCTATAATGATGTGAAGGCGCCGGGTGGTTCTGTGCGTCCGCTGCACTGGCGCGATCTGCGCCAGGCCGATGAGGGGCGTATTAAATATCTGAAAGACCGCGGACTTAAGCGTTTCAATCATTTGACCGGCTATAAGCTGTCCGATGAGGCGGATGTAGTGCAGCGTCTGGATGAATTTGGCTGGGGAAGGGTGCGTCCGCTAGAGCAATTTGAAGAGTACTCAGGGGTTGATTTCAAGAATAAGGTTACGTCGGAGAAAGCCCTGCGTTGCTGGTTTATTCCCGATCTTGCCAAGTATCGTGAACGCCCGATTGTAATTCCGGAAATTGACCAGCAGAAACGTGCCGTTGGCCAGGCTGGAGGTGCGGTTGCGGTTGCCGGCAATCCGATGCACCCTGAGGTGGTACAAGGTGGCCCGGCGCAGACCATGCAGCAGGTAGGCTTGCAGGCTCCGCAGGCGGGTCATTTCCAGGCCGTACAATCGCAGCATGCGGGCCGTCCTACGGTATCGCTGGTGTCGATGCAGGATAAGCCGCATGGCGACGCGAACAAGGCGGCAAACGCTAATGATATTCCAGCAGAACTGATTAAGAATGCACCGGTTACGCTGCTTGAAAAAGGCGATTACCTGCCCATGTTTGAATTGCCCGATTACGCTGGCAAAAAAGTGTATATCGAGCGTTTTGGCGGCAAGCATATTCTGGCCTATTTCCTGCCAGCGGATGACATGACGTTCCTGGCGACGCTGTTTAAGCACTTGCAGGACGCAGCGGCGCAAAATGGCCTTTCGGGTATCTGGGAATGGTTTGTTCTCGATACCAGCATTGAACAGGCGGGCCAGATCAAGAAGCAGCTGAACATAACTCAGCTGGTGCTTGCCGATCCCGACCGTAAAGTGGCGCGTTCACTGGGTATTTGCCAGCAGGGCGATAAGCGTATTACGCCTACCGGGTTTGTGATCAACCAGAACCTGAAAATCGTAGAACGCTTCGTGACTGGTGATCCTGTGCAGCTTGCGCACGAGATGGTTCGTACTTGCGCGCAGGCGGTCAATGCATTCACTGAAAAGAATGCACAGCCCCGTATTATTACGGAAATGGCACCTGCACTAATTGTGCCGGATGTATTCTCGGCAGAATTTTCTGAGAAATGCATCAAGTCATTCCGCACTGGCCATACGTTCGATGGCACAGTAGGGGCAGAAAAAGGCAAGGCGTACCGTCCGGAAGCCAAGATTCGTATGGATCATATTCCTTCTGCGGCACTTACAGCTGAGATTGATGACAAGCTATCGCGCAGCCTGTTTCCTGAAATCAAAAAGATATTCGGGGTCGATGTCAGGTTCCGTGAGCAATATAAAATAGGCCTCTATTCCGGCGACAAAAAGGGCTTCTTTATTGCGCATCGTGACAATTACGATAATCCTCTGGGTTACCGCAGGCTGGCAATGACCTTGCACCTGACAGATGACTTCGAAGGTGGTGGTTTGCGCTTCCCTGAGTATGGCGGCGATATTTACCGTCCAACACGTGGCAGTGCGATTACGTTTTCCTGCGCTACCTTGCATGAGGCGCTACCTGTCACCAAGGGCGACCGTTTTGTACTGGTAGGTTTCTTCCATGGTGAAGAAGAGGATAAGTACCGCCGTCATTACATGCTAAGCAAAGGGCATCCGATCAACCAGCGTGATTTTGTGCCAACCCTCAGGCAGTATCCTGAACTCAGGCTGAGCCGTGCATTCTATGACGAATGGCAGCAGGAGCGGGGCGCGCAGGCGGCTGCACCGCTTATGCCTTACGGCACGCTTGATGTGCGTGAGCACAAGGCGAACCTGGACAAGACACAGCTGACCAGTGTTGGAACCCATACGCCTACCAAGGTGTATGAATCCAAGAGCGCGGTGGTGCTGGATAACTTCCTGCCGGACAATATCTATACGCAGTTGCACCAGCATATGCAGCGTACCGACTATCAGTATATTAATACCGATAAGGTTTCGCGCGCATGGCATATACAGGATGGTTTCCCGCTACGTAGCCAGACCAATGCCTTTTATTATGCTGATCCAACCATTAAGCCGGAACCCGGCCATATGGTGTATCCAAGCAATACGGTGTTTGACCCGTTTATTGAGCATATTCTGGCCGTACAGCCGAATGTGAACCATATCATTGGCCAGAAATCCAAGGATTGGTGGCATTTCTCGGTAAGCGGCTGGCTCTACCCGCCGGGAACCGGGCTTGCCCTGCATGAGGATGGCTCTGGCGTGTACTCGGGCGCTTATGTTTACTTCCTGAATCCGACCTGGAAGCCGCATTGGGGTGGGCAGCTATTGCTGCTGGAGGACCAGTCTAATGATAACATGCGGAAATACCAGAAAGAATCTGACCGTATGGATGTATACAAATCCAAGTGGATGCATGCCAACCGTACCGATGACATCATTATGGACGATGGGCTTGCCCAGTGCGTATTCCCTAAAGGCAACCGCATAGTATTTATTGCCAGCGATGCCTATCACATGGTAACGAGGGTTAACGAACAGGCTGGTGACAATTTACGTATGTCGCTTGCCGGTTTCTTTGTAACGAGCAAAGAACCCATCATTAGCAGTGATACGAAAGATTATGGTTGATACGCATTTGAAAGACATCGCAAGCCAAAGTAACGCATGGCCATTCCAGGAAGCCCTGAGGCTGGTTGAACGTTACAAGGATACGCCGCCTGCCAAGGGTTACGTGTTGTTTGAAACAGGTTACGGCCCGTCCGGCCTGCCGCATATTGGCACGTTTGGTGAGGTGGCACGTACCACCATGGTGCGCCGCGCGTTCGAGGAAATCAGCGATATTCCTACGCGCCTGATCTGTTTTTCCGATGATATGGACGGCCTGCGCAAAGTGCCTGACAATATTCCTCAAAAAGAACTGATAGCGGAATATCTGGGCAAGCCGCTGACGGCGGTTCCAGATCCGTTTGGCACGCATGAAAGCTTTGGTGCGCACATGAACGCCAAGCTGCGCGCGTTCCTGGATCATTTCGGTTTCCAGTATGAATTCAAAAGTTCGACCGAAACCTATAAAGCAGGTGAATTCGATAAGACCTTGCTCCTGCTGCTCGAACGCTACAACCAGGTGATGGATCTTATGCTGCCGACGCTTGGTGAAGAGCGCCAGCAGACCTATAGCCCGTTCCTTCCAGTATCGCCGCGTTCAGGCAAAGTGCTGCTTGCGAAAGTGGTCGAAACCAAAGTGAATTCGGGCACGATTGTCTATGTCGAAGAAGACGGTTCGCTTGAAGAGGTTCCGGTAACTGGCGGTCATTGCAAATTGCAGTGGAAGCCTGATATGGGCATGCGCTGGGCAGCGCTTGGCGTTGATTATGAAATGTACGGCAAAGACCATTTAAGTTCTGCTGAACTCTACAGCGCCATCTGCCGCGTAGCTGGCGGCAAGGAGCCTGAGCAGTTCATGTACGAACTTTTCCTGGACGATAAGGGCCAGAAAATATCCAAATCTAAAGGCAACGGCCTTACCATTGATGAATGGCTGCGCTATGCGCCGCAGGAATCGCTTAGCCTGTATATGTTCCAGGCTCCGCGCAAGGCAAAGCGCCTTTATTTTGACGTGATTCCGCGTGCGGTTGACGATTACCAGACCTTCCTTGAAAAATTTGAAAAGGAAGAAGGCGTTGCCCGCTTCAATAATCCGGTATGGCATATCCATGAAGGCAACCCGCCAAAGTCAGAGGGCATCCCAAGCTTTAACCTGCTGCTGAACCTTGCAGGTGTGGCGGGCACGTCCGATCCGAAGGTGCTTTGGGGCTTTATCACCAGCTATATGCCGAATCTTTCCCCGGCGACGCACCCGTTCCTTGACCAGTTGGTGAATGGCGCGGTGAACTATTATCAGGACTTTATACGCCCAACCAAGAAATACCGCTTCCCAACCGATGCAGAGGCAGCAGCGCTTGCGGCGCTTGCGGATTATCTTGAAGGCCTGCCTGATGATGCAGCGCCCGATGGCATCCAGACGGAAATCTACGAGATTGGCAAACGCTTCGAGTTTGCTGAACTTAAACTCTGGTTTGCTGCGCTGTATGAAACACTGCTTGGCCAGTCGCAAGGCCCGCGCATGGGTTCTTTCGTAGCGCTGTATGGCAAGAAGGAAACGGCGCGTCTTATTCGCCGGGCCTTAGCTAAAGAGAATCTAGCCGCCTGATGCTTATGAAGCCATTACCAGGAATATCGGCAGTTCTGCCGCAGTATGATGCACTCATTCTTGATTTATGGGGCGTTGTGCATGATGGTACGCATCTGTATGACGGTGTGCATGATACGCTCGTGCGTCTGCGTGAAGCGGGCAAGAAAATCGTTTTCCTGTCCAATGCGCCGCGCCGTGCCGCTAAGGTGGAAAAAACACTCAATAGTCTTGGTGTATCGCCTGATTTATATGACCATGTGTTTTCCTCCGGGGAGATGGGCTATCAGTGGCTCAATAGCGGCAAGCATCATTTAGGTAAGCGCTATTATTATATCGGCCCTGCTAAAGATATCGATGTGCTCGATGGGCTGGATTGTGTGCGCGTGGACGACATCAAAGATGCGGATTTTATCCTGAATGTGGGTTTTGGCAGCGAAGAACAATCCACCGATGACTGGATGCCGCTATTGCGTTCCTGCCGCGCGCAGGGGCTTCCCATGCTGTGCCTGAACCCTGATCTGGAAGTGGTAAAAATTACCGGTGAGCGCTTCCCGTGCGCTGGCGTGATTGCGCGGGCTTACCAGAATATCGGTGGGCTGGTGACGTGGTTTGGCAAGCCTTTCCCGGCTGTGTATGACCAGTGCATGCAATGGCTTTCGCCACTTGATAAGCAGCGTGTACTGGCAGTAGGCGACAGCCTGGATACGGATATTCCCGGTGCAGTGCGTTATGAAATGGACTGTGCGCTGGTCACTGGCGGTATCTTAAAAAAGGAAAAGCCAGAGATCATTGACGCTATGGTGAAGAAAATGGGGCTTATCCCTAATTACGTCATGCCCAAATTCTCTTTCTAATTATTTCAAGTGATACTCGATAAAGTCGGTGGTGTCCTTTGCGGCCCAGTCCACAGCACCTTCCGCGCGGGCGATTTCCTTGCCTTCGCTATTTAGGAAAATGGTGGTAGGCAGGCCACGCGCTTTACCCGCCTGGAAAGATTTCATATCCCCATCTATACTGGCTTTCAGCGCCGTGATCTTATGGGCGGTGTAGAATTCCTTGACCTTTTTCATGTTGGAAAGCCCGTCTTCAGATAGGGCGATGACATGAAATCCTTTGGATGCATAGGTTTTTAGCGTGTTATCGACCTGGATCAGTTCGTCAACGCAAGGCACGCACCAGGTAGCCCAGAAATGCACGGCGGTCAGGCGTTTGTTGTCGGTTTTGACCGTTTTCTTGATGCCTTCTTCGTCGTTATAGGTAAGTTCAGCAATGGCTTTAGGGCTGGAAAGCTTGATTTCCGCGTCACTTCCGGCGCTGGCAATGAACGGGGTGAAGATGATACCGGCAGCAATGGTTACGCTTGCCAACAGGCTGTAAAACTTGGTATTACATAGCATCTTAACTGTTTCCTCTAAGTCAGGCGAACGAATAATGGCTGCCAAGCGTATCACAAAAAAAACAGCTGTAACCAAAAAAGCGGCTGCGGCTAATTCCTCAAAAGCAACTCCCCAAGCGAACCCAATGTGGGGCGGCCAGTTCGCGCATGCGCCAGCTGAACTGCTTGCTAAAATCAATGCATCTATCCGTTTTGACCAGAAGCTTTACCGTCAGGATATTGAGGGCTCGATTGCGCATGCAAAGATGCTGGCCAGGCAGCGCATCATCAGCGACGCGGACAGCAAGG
>JAGVKI010000027.1 GCA_020050695.1 Alphaproteobacteria bacterium
GAAAAAATGGGGTTGATTAAAGCAGCCAGCCGTTCTCAGTCTGGCTACCGGATTTATGGTAAAGATGCCGAGCGCATCCTACAATTCATCAAGGGTGCAAAAACCCTCAATTTTACTCTCGAAGAAATACGCCAGCTGCTTACCTTGAATCGCTCCGACAAGGCAACGTGCGCGGAAGTGCTTAAGTACACCAGCGGCAAAATCATAGAAGCGGAACAAAAGATACGCGAACTCAAGGAAGTTAAGAAAGCACTGCTTGTGCTGACGAAAGAATGTCCGGGCGATGACACATCCAGTGACGTCTGCCCCATTCTTGATTATATCGCCCGTGGTGGAGGAAAAAACTGTTGTGACTAGCAAAACCTACCAAATCCAAGGGATGCACTGCCAATCCTGCGTACAGAAAATCACTGACGCACTCAAAGGTCTGGCTGATGATGTGCAGGTCACGCTCAATCCACCCCGTGCCGTAGTGCGCGGTGATATGCTGCCTGATTTAGCCGCTCTTAATGCGACTATCGCCATAGCAGGAAATTATACATTAAAAAAAGAATTAGCAGCACCCCAGCCAATTTCAGCGCCGAACATCGAGGAAGAGCAGAAAAGTTGGTTGGCAACCTCTTATCCGCTGCTACTCATCATCGGCCTCATTTCCATTGTATCATTAAAAGGAGCTTCAGGGCTGCATGGGTGGATGCTGCATTTCATGGCAGGATTTTTTCTTGTATTTTCATTCTTCAAACTGCTCGATCTGAGGGGCTTCCGCGACGCATACGCTACCTATGATTTGCTCGCGAAGCGGTGGAACAGTTACGGCTATGTCTACCCCTTCCTTGAGCTTGGCCTCGGACTCGCATTCCTTTTTCAATATGAGTTACTTTTCGCGCTTTATTTCTCCATTGCGCTGATGGGTTTTAGCAGCTTGGGCGTTATCCAAACCCTGCGCGAAAAACGCAAAATTCGCTGCGCCTGCCTCGGTACGGTGCTGAACCTTCCCATGTCCACCATCACGTTGTTAGAAGATTTGGGAATGGTCTGCATGTCAGTGTTGATGCTGCTAGCGATGTATTCCACTTAACCCCTAAAATGAGGCTGCCATGTTTAAGAAAATAATCCCCGTCATACTTTTAGTTTTCGTTGCGGCCTGCGCCAATACGCAGGGCGGATCACAATCTGGCATGGACATGAAAATGCCGTGTTGTGAAAAATGCGAGTGTTGCAAGGATGGAAAATGCGGTGAGTGCTGCAAATCCGGCGAATGCAAATGCTGTAAAGACGGTATGTGCAAGATGTGCATGGGTAAAATGAAAGAGGGCGGCATGTCTTCGAAGAATGATGGCGAAGAATGCGAAATTTGCGCCAAATCCGAGAAAGAGACCATGCAGAAGAAGCATGAAGGAATGAAGCATTAACAGTAAGTAGATAGGTGATAGGCTGGCAGGCCAGCCTATCACCATCGGCATATTTTCTTTCCAACGTCGTTATGATCGAGGATTTGCCGCGCCGTGCCATCCGTTAGCGTATCTTGCTTACTAATATAGATTGGTCTACCTACCGCGCAGAAGCTGTCAGTCACGCGACCATTTATCGCGCAGGCGTTCAGCAGCATCGCCATCAGCAAGAGTGCGACGGTTTTTGTCTTGGACTTCATGGGATTTTCTCACGTTTTCGGATTGATTTTCCAGCGCATCCACTCGCTCGGCATTCCGACCAGCGCGACGAGCGGCCAGCAGAATGCCGAGGAATGAGAGCGCCGCCATGCACCACGCGGCCACGCGCAGCGCGTTGGTAGTGAAGAAGGCTTTGAGGGTGGCAATCATATTTTGCCTTCCTTCCGGGCTTGGTAACGGCTCCACGCGATGTAAAGCAGCGCCATTGCCAACACTGCCACTATTGCCCACGGCGCGGCTTGCGCCAGCGTCGTTGCAAGCGGCATGGCAGGCTCCAGCGTTTCAATGACTTGCGACACAGCGCCAATGCCAACGCTTGCAACGCCGCCGATCTTGGTGGCAACCATCGTATCGGTCTTGCCGATAGGCTTAATCTGGTTCAGCGCTTCCTTGGCGCTTGCAGGTGGCTTGGTGTCGATGTCGTTGAAAAACATATGACCGCTGGTGAAATACACCGGCTTCTTGCCCCGCGACCATGCCGGTTTCACCGCAGGCGTGTGGTAATGCGTGCTGGCCGTTGTTGGGTCAACTAGCTGGTGATCGACTGCTTTCATGGCAATCTGCACGCATTTATCGAACCATGCACCGTTGGCCTTGAATATCCGCGCCCGGTTCGGGTCGCTCGTATTCCAGCAGCTGAATTGGTACGGCTGGATGCACACGGATTCCACGTCATCCGGCCAGTTGGGAAGCGCCACCCGGTTCATTACTACGCAGGCGATGGCGGTAGCATCCTGAATGTCATGTGGTTTGGCCTCGCCGTAGAGCGTGCGTGCCAGTGTGTCGATATGTTCTGCTTTCGTCGTCATAGGATTCTCCATTGGTTGTGTTATTTCCAGTTCAGGTTGCCAGCGGCGAAGCTGAGGAAGGCCACAAGGCCGGTCCAAAGCCCTCCGACGATCAGCAGCGTGCGAAGGCTTCCTTTGCCCTGATTCGCCAGCGCGGTGAGCGCCTTGACTTCCTCCACCAGCCCATCCACGGTTTTTGTGAGCGTTTGGATTTGCGTGTTCATCACGGCCAGCTGCGCTTGCACGTCCTTTTCTTCGGTAGGTGGCATGTCGTTTTCTCCTTGGGTTTGGGCATAAAAAAACCGCCTTGTGGCGGCTGGGGTTAGGCACTTAAGAGCGCGTACCACTTGCTGGAAGTGGCTGCCCAAAACAGGGCGTTCTTTCCCACCGCCATTGAGAACGCGGCGTTATTCGCCAGCGCATTGATGCTGTGGCCGGAGGCCGGATATACGCTCAGGGCATTTGCCCCGGCATTGGCGATGAAAATGAATTCCCCTTGCTCCGGCGAAGGCAGGATTGCGCCGCTGCTGGCGGCGACGGTGGTGAACTGGTTGGTTTGCTTGGTGATGACCGTGGCCGTGCCTTGCGTTGTGCCAGCCGAGCTAAGGCCGGAGCCGTTC
>JAGVKI010000163.1 GCA_020050695.1 Alphaproteobacteria bacterium
ACAATCACCGCGCAGTAGAGCGACGGGATATCAGCGGTCTTTCCCGGCAAGGTTCCAGGTACCACCACGGAGTATGCAGGCACGCGGCCATAGGTTACGCTGCCGGTTTCTCGATCCACAATCTTGGTAGAGGCGCCAAGGAATACCCCCATGGAAATCACTGAGCCTTCTTCCACCACTACACCTTCTGCCACTTCGCTGCGCGCACCAATAAAGCAATTATCTTCAATAATAACCGGGCCAGCCTGCAATGGCTCGAGTACCCCGCCAATACCGGTGCCGCCGGAGATATGGCAATGCTTGCCAATCTGCGCGCAGGAACCGATGGTCGCCCAGGTATCCACCATGGTGCCCTCGCCCACATAAGCGCCAACATTTACAAAGCTTGGCATAAGGACAACATCCTTGGCGATATAGGCAGAGTGGCGCACAATCGCACCTGGAACGGCGCGGAAGCCAGCCTGCTGGAAGCGCATTATATCCCAGCCTGTGAACTTGGAGCGCACCTTGTCATACCACATGGCGTTACCTTTGGAGCCATAATTGGCGCCGCTATCGATCAGATCCATGTCGAACAGGCGGAAAGAAAGCAGCACGGCTTTTTTCAACCACGGATTGACCTGCCACTCACTGCCTATTTTCTCAGCGACGCGCAGGCTGCCGTTATCGAGCGCCTTGAGCGCTTCCTTTACTGCATCGCGCACTTCGCCGCGTGTGGCGGAACTGATAGACTGGCGATCTTCCCAGGCCTGTTCAATGATGGTTTGCAGATTGCTGGTTTCAAGCTTTGCAGCGGAGGTCATAGTTGGTTCCTTTATTTAAGCGGCGGCAAGCACTTTGCCTGCAAGGTAGAGTGAGCCACAGATACATACAGTAGCTGGTGTTTTTACATGCTGGGCTATGGTTTGCAACGCAATTTCGACTGAAGGGGCGGTTTGCGCCTCAATATGGAGGCTTTTGGCTACCCCCTGCACGTCACTGGCCGTGCGGCTCATAGACTCACCCTCGATTTCCACGGCATACAGCGCCTTTACATGCGGGGCAATGGGGGTAAGGAACGCCTTGGCATCCTTATTTTTGAGCATGCCGCAGACAAGGTATACATCCCTGCCCGACTGCTTTTGCGCCCAGTTTGCCAGCATCTGGCCGCCTTGCGGATTATGCCCGCCGTCAAGATACAGGTCAAAGCCAGCCGGAAGCTGCCTGTTATAAGGATGATGTGTCAAATGTTGCAGACGCGCTGCCCAATGGGTGTTTGCCAGCCCCTGCGTAATATGCGTATCGGTAATGTTATAGCGATCTTGCATCACCTCAATGCAGGCAATGGCAGAGGCGGCATTGTCATACTGGAAGTCACCGGGAAGCGAGGGCTTTAGCTCCAGTTCGCGCTTGGCAGAGCGGTAAAATACCTTGCCATCGCGGTGCTCTACATGGAATTCATGGCCAAGGCGGGTAAGCGGCACGCCAAGTTCTGCCGCTTTTTTCTCAAGCACCGCAAGCGCCTCTGGGTCTTGCCTGCCAATCACGCAGGGTACGCCTTTTTTCATGATACCCGCCTTCTCGCCTGCAATAGCTGCCAGCGTAGTGCCAAGAAACTCCGTATGATCATAAGAAATCGGGGTAATGGCGGTAACCAGCGGTTTATCTACCACGTTAGTGGCGTCCAGCCTGCCGCCCATGCCGGTTTCCAGCAGCATGACGTCAGCCGGTTTTTCTGCAAACACCAGAAATGCCAGCGCTGTTGTGGCTTCAAAAAACGTGGCGGGCTGCACGGCAAGCACCGATGCCAAATGCTGCACCACATTTTGCAGATAGGCATTTTCCACCATTTTATTTTGTACGATCATGCGCTCGCGAAATTCTACCAGATGCGGCGATGTATAGCGGTGCACGCGGTAGCCAGCGGCCTCATAAACGGCGTAGAGATACGCCAGCAGCGAACCCTTGCCGTTGGTTCCGGCTACATGCACCACCGGCGGCAGGCGCTTATGCGGCGAGCCGAGCATGCTGAGCAGTCGGTGCATCCTGTCGAGCGACAGGTCAATACCCGCAATCAGCGGATGTTGCAGGCGGCTGAGGAATGCTTCTATCGGATCATTGGTCATTTTTTTGACTTACGCAGTTCAATAAATAAATCACGGTGCGCAGTCACGTCATGCACACGCAGGAAATTCACCCCCTGCTGCACCAGATGCTGCGATATGGCAATGGTTGCCTCATCACGGCTGAGCGCTGAATTCTCCGAAATCGCAGTAAGGCAGGATTTGCGCGAATGCCCAACATACAGCGGCACACCCAGTTCACGAAATTCGCCAATGCGATGGATGATCGCCAGCGATTGCAGGGTGTTTTTGCCAAAGCCAATACCCGGATCGAATATCAGGCGCTCCGGCTTAATACCGGCGTTCACCAGCGACTGCATTTTTTCGCCCGCCCAGCTAAGCAGTTCGGTTACCACATCAAGCGATTCGTCCATCACCTCTTTGGGATCAGCCGGAACGCCGAGCGAATGCATCACCACCAGCTGGCACTTGGATTTAGCTACCGCGTTGATCATTTCAGCACTGTTAAATCCAGACACGTCATTGATCATATCCACACCTGCCGCAAGTGCTTTTTCAGCTGTTTTAGCATGGCGGGTATCAATGGAAAAACGGATATACGGCGTTTTTATCTCTTCAAGGCCGGCTATAACCGGGGCAAGGCGCTCCCATTCCTCCTGGGCATCCAGCGGCGTTGCGCCCGGGCGGGTGGACTCTGCGCCAATATCGATAATATCAGCCCCCTCTTTGATAAGCTGCTGCGCATGCGCCAGCGCCTTCTTTGGATCGATGAACTGCCCGCCATCCGAGAACGAATCCGGCGTTACGTTCAAAATGCCGACGATTTTAGGCGTCATAGGCCCAGTTCCCCTATATCCACCAGTGCATCGCAGGGTTTGAATCCCTTGGCTGCTGCAATATCAAACGCACGCCAGCCCTTATAGGTTCCCTCCAGCGGGTATTTCCAGTCTGGCGCAATATCCACCAGCGGCAGCAGCGCAAAATCGCGGTTGAGCAGTTCATGATGGGGAATATTCAGAGCCGGGGTTTCCAGCGTGACGTCGTCTATTGCCAGAATATCTATATCAATCTCCCTTGGCCCCCAGAAACCGCGCACCTGACGGCCCATATCGCGCTCAACGCGCTTGAGTTCCGCCAGAAGATCATCAGGGGAGAGCGAGGACTGGCCGCTGATGGCCATATTAAGGAAAGGCTTGTTCCATTCGGCCGGGGCATCGGCGGGCAGCAAAGCGCTTGATTCGAACACATGCGAGAGCCTTATGCCCGATACACAGGCGGAGAGGCGTGCTATCGCACGGCGCAGGTAATCCTTGCGCTCTCCCATATTACTGCCTAACCCTAAAATAATCATATGCCGTACATCATTGTTATGTTGACGTAGAAAGCGTAAGGCCATAAGTCACTAGCCTTGAACGTTAACCTATCTATCAAAGCGACAGCAGAAGATACAATAGAATTATGGCATCGGTTATCATCAACAGCCAGCTGCTCCCCGAGGAGCAGGCACATATCCCCATTTCCGACCGCGGTTTCCGCTACGGTGACGGGGTGTTTGAGACCATAGCGGTACAGGGCGGCGTACCTTACCAGTTTGAAGTCCATATCGAGCGCCTGACCAAAGGCCTGGCTGCACTTAAAATTGCTTTTGATGCGCAGACGCTTGCCGCTCAGGCAAAGCAGTTGCTCAGGGCAAATGATGTAAAAGAAGGCCTGCTGCGCATTCAGGTAACCCGCGGAAGCGGTAGCCGTGGCTATTTGCCTGAAAAAAATGCCGCAACTGGCGCATTATGTGTGCTTGAAACCATGCCTATGCCGCAGATTTCCGGCAAACCCGCCACGTTATGGCAGACCCGCTATACCAAGCCATCGCCTAAATCGCTTCCCGTGCAGTTCAAGCTGTGCCAGGGGCTGAACTCGATTCTGGCGCGTATGGATGCCGATGAGAATAACTGCTTCGACGCACTCCTGTGCAATGAGCAGAAGCATGTGTGCGAAACCAGTTCGGGCAATATATTCTGGGTGAAGGACAAAATTCTATTCACCCCCGCCATTGCCTGCGGTGTGCTCGAAGGCTCGATGCGCAGCGCTATTTTGCGCCTGTCCCCCTGGCGCGTGCAGGAAGTGGACGCCACCGCCGGGCAGATGACCCGTGCCGACGCGGTGTTTATCAGCAATGTCGCCTGGAAAGTCCTCGCCGTAAACGAGATCAAGCCGCAAGGCATTCACTGGAACAGCGAAGCTCTGGCCGCTGAGATGCACGCCCTGATAGAGCAGGATATCGCGTCTTATACCCAGCAGCACGCAGGCCAGTGGCTTTAATAGCCCTGCTGCCATCTTTTCTTGTCTACTGATACTGCTTTCCTGTACACATACTCCGTCACGCTTTTTTAAAGGATATATCCCATGCGCACAATGATTCTGCTGTGTGTTTCCGTTTTTGCTGTGTTGATCGCATTTGGCTACAGCATCCAATGGTATATCCAGTCCAATGCCATGCTCTCTGCCGTGGAAAGTGGCATTGCGCGCATTAACGAAAAGCAGCCATACATTACCTATGACGCACTTGAGAAATCAGGCTTCCCATCAAATATCAATATATCCATTGTGAACCCGCGCTTTAAAGGCCGCGTGGATGAGTTCATCAAACAGTTCGCCAAGGCCGACGCGCCTGCCATGCAATCATGGAATGAAGACAGTTCCGTTCAGGGCAATATCACCATGGGTGTCAACCTGTTTGCCAACCGCTATACCCTTATCATCAATGGCAATTCGCAAAGCAACAGCACCATCGGCGGCACCAACTACCGCTCAGCCAGCCAGCAGAACGGCCCGGTCATGTGCAATGTGCAGCTGGCCAACCAGATGGGCATCTTCGATACGTTCTGGGACTTCAGTGCACTCAGCCAGTATGACGGCAAAGCACTGCTGAAAGACCTGCGCCTGCTGGATTGCAATGGCAGCGGCTATACCGTACGCGATACCGCCACGCAGGATATACTGATGAATGATGGGCCAATGCGCTTCTTTATCAGCAGCGAGGAAGGAACGGGCGAAAACACCCGAAAACTGCGCACCTATGTAAAACTGACAGATTCAGAGGTTACCCCCAAGGGGGATGGCCTGATCAATGCGTATATGGGGGCATTATTTCCCGGCAGTTCGGCCACTCCCAGCCCTTCGGCTTACGGCAAGCGCAATGTTGAGGTGGACTTCAGCTATGACGGCACCACCAATTTTGAACAGAATTTAAAGGCCACGCCTATTGCAGCGCATCTGAACAATTTCAGCCTGTCCAACCAGCTGTACCAGTCCAAAGGCAGCGCCCATTATACCAACGGCGCCGATCCCAAAGGCCGCGCCACCAAACTGAATTTCTCCTTTGAATCCAGCTACGGCCCGCAATACGACGCCATGCTGCACGAAACCGTGCGCGGCTTTATCCTGCAGCTTTATTCGCCGTTTGTACCGCAGCCCGCGCATGTGCAGCCGATTATTCGTAAATACCGCGCCGATGAACTCTACAAGATCGTACAGCCCGCTATTCCCAGCATGCATTCCATGGGCAAGCTTACCCAGGCGCTGGATTTTACCTATAACGGGAATGATACCATCACGGATGGTGACATTGTCTTTAACAACCTCAATTTTTCAGCAGCGCCTTACGGCCTGAGCGGACGCGGCAGCATAAAGCTGACTGAAACCCAACCTGTTCCTGCCTCCAACATACTTCTGACCTGCAGCAATTGCCCGCGCATGATCGATGATATTACGGATTATTCGCTGCGCCTGGAGCGGGTGTTCAATATGCTGGCCGAACAGCCTGCCCCGGTATCGCTTATCAGCCCGCAGCAGACCAATGGCCTTAAAAACTTTCTGACTGCGCTGGCTGCAACACCTGCGGATGCTGCCGATAAAGACAGCTTCAACTACACGATTGTAAGCGATGGCGCTTCAAGCATTACCATCAACGGCAAGCGAATGGATGAAGTGCTGGTTATGTATAATCAGGCTATTTCGCAGGAAGCACCGCCAGTACTGGCCCCGCTGGCACCTTAATTCTGCACCTTAATCTGGCACCTTAATCTGGCACCTTTTAAGGATGAGGAAAATCACCCGCAGGCCTAGGCGGGCCTGCTTCCTCGCCGGGCGCAAGTTCGCGCACTTCCACGTGATAGCTTGCCTTGAGCATCTGCGCTTCCCGCATGACCTGCTCTAAACTCTGTTTATCCAGCAACTTAGGAATATCCTGCGGCGCGACACGCCACTTGTGCTTCCAAAATCCCAGTATTTTATTGAAAAATAGTTGTAACGGTTTCATATAGCCTCGAACGCATTAACATAGCAGGCTGCCGTTGACCTCGCAATCCCTACCCTTAGTCATGCCCTGGATGGATCCACTGGAACTTGCGGCTGGCATTGATGAGTCGCACTGGGTCTTGCTGTATTCGGGCACCAGCACCAACTATTCCGGCGGCTACAGCTATCTGGCATGCCACCTGGCCGAGCGCATTGAAAGCGACGACTTTGCTGCGTTCGAGGAAAAGCTGGCCACCCCTCCTGCGGCAAACGGTCACGCTTTCTCGCAGCGCTGGTTTGGCCTGCTGGGATATGGGCTGAAGAACAAGCTGGAAAAACTCCCTATTGATCAGCCTAACTGGTTTGAACTTCCCTCGCTGGTGATGATGCGGTTTCACACGGTATATGTGTTCGACCACAGCAAGCAGGAACTGACCTGCCATAGCGATTTACCCGCAGAAAACCTAAATTACAACATACCCCTACACGGGTATATTGCGCCAGTAATCACCTCACTGACATCCCCTATGTCCGATAAGGAATACCTGGCAAAGGCGGCCTATATTATAGAAAAGATACAAGAAGGCGAACTATATCAGGCGAATCTCACACGTAAATTCATAGGTAACTTCGATAGCTATCCTGATCATTTCGGCATTTTCAGGAAGCTGTGCGAGGTAAGCCCCGCGCCTTATAGCGCCTATATACGCCTTGAAGAAAAGCATATCCTGTCCTCCAGCCCGGAACAGTTCCTTAAAATTACCCCGCACGGGTATACAAAGTCCCGGCCAATCAAAGGTACAGCCCCGCGCTTTACAGATTTCGAGCAAGACAAGGCATCCAAGGAAGCATTAGCCCAAAGCACCAAAGACCGGGCGGAAAACCTTATGATCACCGATCTTATGCGTAATGACCTGTCGCGCTGCTGCCTGCCAGGCTCAATCAAGGTAGAGCGCCCGTTTGAGGTCACCAGCCATGCCACTATACATCACATGTCCAGCACGGTATGCGGCCAGAAAGGTCAGGAATATAACGACCTGCAGTTGATAAAGGCATGTTTCCCGCCCGGTTCCATGACTGGCGCGCCTAAAATAAGGGCTATTAAACTATGCAGCGAACTGGAAAAACTAGAGCGCGGCATCTATAGCGGGGCTATTGGCTGGATAGATAGTAAGGGCGGCTGCGAACTCTCGGTTGTCATCCGCACATTGGTGATGGAGGGCCTGC
>JAGVKI010000167.1 GCA_020050695.1 Alphaproteobacteria bacterium
AGCGACATCGTAAAGCAGATAAAAGAACTCATCGAAACCCGCGTGCGCCCAGCCGTAGCACAGGATGGCGGCGACATTATTTTCCGCCGCTTCCATGATGGTATCGTGGAACTCGAACTGCACGGCGCATGCTCGGGCTGCCCAAGTTCTACCGCTACACTTAAGAACGGCATTGAAAACATGCTCAAGCACTACGTACCGGAAGTGGTTGCCGTAGAAGCGGTAATGTAATATCAAGTAGGCCTCCCAAGCCGCATTATTTTCTCAAGGATTGCCGCCAATGCCCCTTCGTTTGTTTCCAAATAAAACCAACTATGATTTTATGGGCAGGCGCTGGCATGGCTTCAGTATTTCGATCATCATCACGGTGATGGCAACCATCATGCTGTTTCTACATGGCCTCAATCTCGGTATCGATTTTACCGGCGGCATATTGATGGAAATCCACACAGAAAAGCCCGAAGATCTCGGCCATGTGCGCGAAAAACTCAGCGGCCATAACCTGGGCGAAATATCGCTGCAAAATCTAGGCAGCCCCAATGACATCATGATCCGCATACAGATAAGCGGCGATGAAGAGCAGGGCAAAATAATTGCGCAGGTAAAAAACATACTGGGCGAAGCCATCAAGCAACCGCTGGATTACCGTAAAATCGACTTCGTGGGCCCGACCATCGGCGGCGAACTGGTGCGCGGCGGCATACTGGCCGTGCTTGGCTCGTTTGCGTCCATCATGTGCTATGTATGGCTGCGCTTTGAATGGCAGTATGGCGTTGGCGCTATCTTAGCGCTGTTCCATGACACCATCATGATGATCGGCTTTTTTGCCATTACCCAGTTTGAATTCGGCCTGACCGCACTGGCTGCGATTCTCACCGTTATCGGTTACTCCATCAATGACTCGGTGGTAATTTACGACCGTATCCGCGAGAACATGCGCCGCTATAAGAAAATGTCCGTATTCGATCTGATCAACCGCAGCATGAATGACACATTGTCACGCACCATCCTTACTGCATCGACCACATTGCTTGCAGCGCTCGCCCTTGCCATTTTCGGCGGCGAAGTGATACGCGGCTTTTCCGCAGCCATGGTGTTTGGCGTACTGATCGGCACACATTCCTCGATCTTTATTTCGGCCCCTGCGCTTTATTACCTGAACCTTCGCCCGCACGTTCCTGAACCGCAGCCGGCATGAGAGATAACCCATGAGCACACTTCCTGATTTCCATGGCCTGCGCGGCTATTATTTTGAAGAACTCAAAGTAGGAATGCAGGAAGTATTCAGCCGTACCATTACCGATACGGACATTAAATTATTCGCAGGCGTCTCCGGTGACACCAACCCCATGCATCTCAACGAGGAATACGCGCAAAGCACGCCTTTTGGCGGGTGTATTGTCTATGGCATGCTGACAGCAAGCCTCATCTCTGCCGTCATTGGCACAAAGCTGCCCGGACCCGGATGTATCTACATGAACCAGACGCTTAAATTCACCGCGCCCGTGCGCGTGGGCGATACGGTCTATGCCGTCGTGCGCGTCAAGGAACTGTTCGCCGATAAAAAACGCGCCGTGCTCGATACCAAATGCTACGTGAAGGACACGGTGGTCATCGACGGCGAGGCGCTGATTAAAGTACCATCACAACAAGGATAGTTCTGTGCTTCGCATCATACGTGACCATCAGCATTGCCCTGCTTCTGCCCAAGGCGCCGTTATTGCGCTGGGTAATTTCGATGGCGTGCATGCGGGCCACCGCTCCATTATCAATCAGGCAAAAGACATAGCCCAGACAATCGGTGCACCCGCTGCGGTCATGACATTTGAACCGCACCCGCGTGAGTTTTTCGCGCGGGAAAAATCGCGCCTGCGCATGTATCCGCTATCGCAGAAACTCGAACTGCTGGAAGAAGCCGGCATCGAACTGGTATTCATGATGCGTTTCAATAAAACGCTGGCCAGCACATCGGCGCAGGGCTTTGTAGAAGATATTTTACATAAACATCTCAAAGCCCGCCACGTGGTCACCGGGTTTAATTTTGCCTTTGGCAAAGGCCGCGAGGGCAACACGCAAACACTGGCAGAATATGCGCAGAAAGCTGGCTTTGGCTTTACGGCCTGCCCACAGGTGCAGATCGATGGCAAAACCGTATCCTCCAGCGCTATCCGTGAATTTCTGGCAGGCGGCGACATCGAAAAGGCCGACCAGTTGCTGGGCGAACCCTACCGCCTGCGCGGACGCGTGCGCCCCGGTGCACAGCGTGGCCGCACACTGGGCTTTCATACCGCCAATATCGCTATCGCACCGTTATTTAAGCCGCGTTACGGCGTGTATGCCGTGCGTGCGCGTGTTGGTAGCCACGGCACATGGCACCAGGCCATTGCCAATATCGGCGTTAAGCCCACCTTCAATCCCAGCGAGCCGCTTTTGGAAGTGCATATCTTCGATTTCGACCAGATGATTTACGGCAAAATACTTGAAGTAGAGTTCCTGGAGTTCCTGCGCCCGGAAATGTGCTTCGTAAACGTCGAAGCACTGGTGCAGCAGATCGAACTGGATATTGCGCATGCCAAGGAAGTACATTACGAGGACGGCAAGTAATGATCCCGGTCAAAATCCCGACTGTAACCATTGCCCGCCCGCGCCTTTTTGCAGGTAGCCTTCTGCTGGCGCTTATCATGCTGCTGCTCGACCAGGCCAGCAAACAGGCATTGCTCGCCTATTTTCCGCAAGACCAGCATGAAATCGTGCTTACCCCGTTCTTTAATCTCGTAAAGGTCTGGAATTACGGCGTAAGTTTCGGCATGTTCGCCGATCAGCGCCAGCCGCTCATTCTTACCATGGTATCACTTGTCATCATTATCGCCCTGCTGGTATGGCTGGCCAGAAGCACCGATAAAGTGCTGGGGTTTGGCCTGGGCATGGTTATTGGCGGGGCCATAGGCAATATCATTGACCGCATACGCTTTGGCGCGGTGGCGGATTTCCTGGATTTCCATGTGGCCGGCTACCACTGGCCTGCCTTTAATATTGCAGACAGCTGCATATTCATAGGGGTTGTACTTTTATGCGTGCACAGTATGTTAGCAGAAACCAAACCACTAACCAAAGGACCGTTGGAATGACCTCCTGCGTGAAAAGCCTGCGTTTGATTGCTACCACCACCAGCCTTGGTGTGAGCCTTGCATTGCTGGGTGCCTGCAGCAGCGGCAACGTGAAAGAGACCCTTGGCATCAACCGCGTCGCACCGGATGAATTCCGCGTAGTATCGCGCCCGCCGCTTACCGTACCGCCACAATTCAGCCTGCTGCCGCCGAGCATTGAAGCCGACGCACCGGGTCAGGTGCCTGCCTCCGATACCGCACGCGACGTAGTCATGGGCGGACAGGTGCCTGCTGATAATCTCGGCGGCGGCCCGGCGGCTGATACCGCTGTAGCGCCCGTGGCCAGCAAGAATATTGGCAAAGCTAAAGCCGCTTCCGGTGCATCTGCCGCAGAGGAAAACTTCCTGAAGCAGGCCGGTACTCCGGCAGCTGACCCATCCATCCGCAAGCAGCTGGTGGAAGAACGCGTTACCAAACAGATTACCGAAGAAGAAGAAGGCTGGTGGGATAGAATGTCAATTCTGCCTAAGGCAAACGACCCTACCGTTGACGCCTCCAAGGAAGCTGAGCGTATCAAGGAAAATGAGGACACGGGCAAGCCCGCCAATGAAGGCGAAACAGCTGTCGTGAAACCCACCGACCGCGGGGTTCTTGGCCGTATTCTTGGCGACGATTAATCCACCCCTAGATACAAAAGGGTAAGCAGGAATGCTCTACCAGCATATCACCGATTATTGCTTTAAAGAACATACCGGCACGCATGGCATAAGCCGCGCCAGTGTGGACGCGCTGCTTGAGCGCCTGACTCCTGGCATGGCAAAGCTGGCCGCGCGCCAGAACCTGAGCGCCAACCCGCTTATGGATATTGCCGAATATACCGGCGATCTGGACGCCATTGAATCGCTCGCGCGCGATTTGCGTAAGCAGTTTTCCACGGTGATTGTCGCAGGGACCGGCGGCTCCGGCCTATCGGGACGCACGCTTACCTCGCTGGTGCCCTACCACAGGAAACCCGATGTGCATTTCCTGGAAAATATCGACCCGGATATGATGGACCCGCTGCTGGCACGGCTGGACATTGAAGAAACCTGCTTCCTGGTGATCAGCAAATCCGGCGCAACCGCCGAAACGCTCAGCCAGTTCTATACCCTGCTGGAATATGCCAATAGCAGCCTGGGCAAGGACAAAGCTAGAGAGCATTTCATTGTCATCACCCAGCCCGGCGCGAGCCCATTGCGCGATACGGCAGAAACGCTGGGCATGATGATACTCGACCATGCGCCTGATATTGGAGGGCGTTTTTGTATCCTGACCAATGTCGGCCTGCTGCCCGCGGCACTTGCTGGCCTTGATATACGCGCTATCCGCCGCGGCGCACAGACAGTGGTTGCGCAGCTCGACAGCGCAAAACATGCCGCCGATTGCTATCCGGCCTTTGGCGCCGCGCTGCAATATGCCTTCTTAGAGCAGGGCTTTCCCATCACGGTGATGCTGCCTTATGCCGAGCGCCTTGCAGGATTTTCCTCCTGGTATCGCCAGAACTGGGCGGAAAGCCTTGGCAAACAGGGCAGGGGATCAACACCGATCCGCGCCATCGGCACCACCGACCAGCATAGCCAGCTGCAGCTGTATCTTGACGGCCCGAAGGATAAACTCTTCCACATGATCATGCTGGCGCGAAAGGGCACGGGCCGCAAAATATATGCGCCCGATACCGCGCAGCTTTCCTATCTCAAAGACAAGACACTCGGCGATGTCATGGCTGCCGAACAGAAGGCCACCTTTGAAAGCCTGGTCAACAACCACTGCCCGGTACGCCTGTTCAGGCTCGATACCCTGAGCGAAGAAGCCATGGGCGCACTGCTGATGCATTTTATGCTGGAAATCATCCTGATTGCGGAATTGCTGGCGGTAAATCCGTTCGACCAGCCTGCCGTGGAAGAAGGCAAGATCCTCGCACGCGACTATCTACTCAAGGGAGAACTGGCCTAAATGAGCACCAGCATCCGCATCCTGCCGCCTACGCTGATCAACCGCATCGCAGCCGGCGAAGTGGTGGAGCGTCCGGCGTCGGTGGTCAAGGAACTGGTGGAAAATGCGCTGGACGCAGGCGCAACCCGCATCGATGTAACACTCGAGCAGGCAGGCAAGAACCGCATTATTGTGGCCGATAACGGCAAAGGCATGACCCGTGATGAACTGGCACTCGCCATACAGCGCCATGCCACGTCCAAACTGCCATCGGATGACCTGCTGGATATACGCTTCCTTGGGTTTCGCGGCGAGGCGCTTCCCTCCATTGCCTCGGTTTCGCGTATGCATATCACCAGCCGCACGAAAGATGCCGCCAATGCCTGGAGCATGCGTATCGAAGGCGGCGACGTGCATGAGATCGAGCCAGCGACGCTTAACCATGGCACCCGCATGGAAGTGCGCGATTTATTCTACGCCACGCCTGCGCGCCTTAAATTCCTTAAAAGCGACCGCACGGAAGTAAGCCAGGCGGTCGACATGATAAGCCGCCTTGCTATGGCGCATCCGGGCGTTTCATTTTCCATTACCTCTGATGGCAAAACATTACTAGCCACCGATGGTGCACAGGGCGACCTGCTCGATACCCGCCTGGCCCGCCTTCAGGCTATCATGGGCAGGGACTTTGCCGAAAACGCCCTGCCGCTTTCCAAACAGCGCGATGCCATGGAACTAACCGGTTTTGCGGCGCTTCCCACCTTTAACCGCGGCACCTCTGCCGATCAGTATCTGTTCGTCAATAACCGCCCCGTGCGCGATAAACTGCTGCTTGGCGCAGTCAAAGGCGCCTATCAGGATGTACTGGCGCATGACCGCCATCCGGTAGTGGCGTTATTCGTGACCCTTCCAGCTGACGAGGTGGACGTAAACGTGCATCCCGCCAAGGCCGAAGTGCGTTTCCGCGACAGCAGCGCCATACGCGGGTTGATTGTCGGCGCTATCAAGCATGCGCTGGCCGAGGCAGGATTTAGGGCATCTAACAGCGTATCGAGCGATGCGCTGCAGTATTTCTCCGCCAGCAATGCCGTACCCGCCAGCATGTTGCAGGGCCAATATGGGAACCAATACGCCTATGCCGCTTCCGCTGGTAATAGCGGTATGGCACGAGGTTCATTATTTGAAGCAGCCGGCCAGCATTTTGCACCGCTTGCCGCATCACTGCTTACCGCCGATATGCTGCAGCCCATGGCACGGCCGGCGGAGCAAACGTCCGCCTATGGCGCGCCAGATTACACCCTCTACCCGCTGGGCGCCGCGCGTTGCCAGCTGCATAAAACCTACATCGTTTCAGAAACCGTCGACGGCCTGGTAATTGTCGACCAGCATGCCGCCCATGAGCGCCTGGTGCATGAAACCATGAAGGCACAAATGGCGCAAACCGGCGTTGCAAGGCAAAAATTACTGATTCCCGAAGTGGTTGCACTTGACGAAGCCCTCACAGAGTGCATGCTTGCTCGCAAGGAAGAACTTCTGACATTCGGTCTGGTAATGGAAGCATTCGGCAATGATACAGTGATAGTGCGCGAAACACCCGCCATGCTCGGCGATATGGACGTGCACGCCCTGGTCAAGGAACTGGCCGATAATATCCGCGAGTTCGGCGAGACCCTGGCGCTACGGGACCGCATTGAAACTTTATCAGGAACCATGGCATGCCATGGCAGCGTGCGGGCAGGACGATCACTTTCCATTGCAGAAATGAATGCACTGCTGCGCCAGATGGAGCAGACGCCTCATTCAGGCCAGTGCAACCATGGCCGCCCTACCTATATCGAACTCAAGCGCAAAGACGTTGAAAAACTGTTCGGGAGGCGCGGATGACCTTTTATATCATACTGGCGCTTTCGGCCTTCATGATCTCACTGCTTGGCACACGCCTTACCATTCTGGCATTTCGCAAACGCACCCATTTCCTTGATATTCCTAATGCCCGCAGCAACCACAAGACACCCACCCCCAAAGGCGGCGGCATCGCCGTTGTGTTTGCTCTGATTATCACATTGCTGGTGGCCGATATAAGCTACGGCATTGTGCTGTCCATCTTGATACTTGCAGCCGTATCGCTGCTCGATGACCTGATCGACGTACCACAAATCATACGCCTGATCGTGCAATTCCTGGCCGTCAGCATTCCGCTCGCGCTGCTGACCGTTCCGGTGTTTGGCGATATTTTCCCGTTATGGCTGGATAAGGTCATCACCGGCCTGCTATGGGTATGGTTTATCAACCTGTTTAATTTCATGGACGGGATTGACGGCATATCCCCCACGGAAATGATCTGCATCAGCCTTGGTTTTTGCCTGGTGGCCGTATTTACAGATACCTTCCCCGATCCGCTTTCCACCTACAGCCTGCTGATCTACGCTGCTGGCAGTGGCTTTTTGTGGTGGAACTGGCATCCGGCGCGCATTTTCCTGGGCGATGTCGGCAGTATACCGATTGGTTTCCTGCTAGGGTACCTGCTGCTGCTTGCCGCACTTTCAGGCTATGGGTATGCGGCGCTTATCCTGCCTGCCTATTACCTCTCCGACAGCACGATCACGCTGCTTCGCCGCCTGTTTACCGGTAAAAAAATCTGGCAGGCGCATTCAGAGCATTACTACCAGAAAGCCGTGCGCAAAGGCATGAAGCACGACACCGTGGTGAAATTCATTTTCGGCCTGAACCTGCTGCTTATCCTGCTGGCCGTTATCGCCACCATCAATCCTGAAATTGCTATTTTTGAACTGGCCATGGCCTATACGTCTGTCTTCATGGTTCTTGGTTATTTTGCGCACGGTCATGCCAAACACAAACCCGAATCCCTCTGAGCGGATCAACCCATCACGGCCTTTCTTTAACCGCAACCTGATCGCGGTTGCCCATGATGCGTGTATGGCCGCAGCCAGCTTTGTGGCATCCGCGTACCTACGCCTTGGCGATGACCAGTGGCATATAGCACAGCAATACCTGCCCATGGGCACCTTGGTATTCACCCTGACCTGCGTGTGCGTGTTTATCTGTATGCGCCTCTACCGCGGATTATGGCGTTATGCTTCTATCCAGGACATGCTGAGCATTACCCGTGCCGTCAGCCTTTCGGTGCTGCTTTTTGCCATTATCATGTTTGCCATCAACCGCCTGGAAGGCATGCCCCGCTCGGTATTATTTATCAACTGGCTGGTGCTGCTTTTCCTGCTGGCTGGCCCACGCTTTATTTACCGCGCTATCAAGGACCGTACGCTTTCCTGGTCGGCATCACAGGCAAGCCGCATTCCCGTGCTGTTGATCGGCGCTGGGCATGAGGCCGAGTATTTTATCCGTAACACCATGCATGATAAAAGCGTGGCACCTTTTTTTGTCGTCGGCATTGTTGATGACGACCCCGCGCAAAAAGGCCGTACCATTTACCGCATCCCCATTTACGGCGGCACCGATATTTTAGACATTATTGTGCGTAAACTGGAACGCAAGGGCATCCGGCCGCAAAAAATCATCCTGACCGATAATGCCATTGCCGGGCCGCGCGTGCGTAACCTGCTTGAAAAAACAGACAGCCTGGGTATCCCGCTGGCACGCCTGCCCAGCATGGGCGATTTGCGCCATAGCTTTGGCGAGCAGGTGGAAGTGCGCCCTATTGCGGTAGAAGATCTGCTGGGCAGGCCGCAAAACGTGCTCGACCGTGAAAGCATGCAAAAATTCGTAGAGGGCCGCAAGGTACTGGTAACCGGCGCAGGCGGCACCATCGGCGGCGAACTGGTGCGCCAGATCGCCTCGTATAAACCATCCGAACTGGTGCTGCTGGAACTGAGCGAATTCAACCTCTACCAGATTGAGCGTGAAATACGCGGCGCACACCCCGAACTCCCCCTGCATACAGTGCTCTCAGACGTGCGCGATGCCCGCCATATCGATGTGGTGTTTCGTAAATTCAAGCCCGACCTGGTATTCCATGCGGCCGCCATCAAGCATGTGCCTATGGCCGAACATAATATCGAAGAAGCGATCCTTACCAACGTATTTGGCACCCGCCATGTCGCGGAAGCCTGCGAAAAACACAGCGCGGCAGGTATGGTGATGATCTCTACCGACAAAGCGGTTAACCCCACCAATGTCATGGGCGCCACCAAGCGGCTGGCCGAAAGCTATTGCCAGGCCCTGGGCGACATCCGTCATAAGAAAACCAGCAAAACCAAATATATCACTGTGCGTTTTGGTAACGTGCTGGGCTCTACCGGCTCCGTCGTGCCACTGTTTTCTGAGCAACTATGCAAGGGCGGGCCCATTACCGTTACCCATCCGGATATGACCCGTTATTTCATGACCGTTCGCGAGGCCGTTGAACTGGTATTGCAGGCGGCAACACTCGGGGCAACACTTGAAGACCGCCAGGAATGCATCTTCGTGCTGGATATGGGCCAGCCGGTGCGAATCCTTGATCTAGCATTACAAATGATACGCTTAGCTGGTCTTAAACCCTACGACGACATCAAGATTATCTATACCGGCCTGCGCCCCGGTGAAAAATTATATGAAGAACTATTCCATTTTTCAGAAA
>JAGVKI010000128.1 GCA_020050695.1 Alphaproteobacteria bacterium
ATGCCGATGGAACCGCTGATTTTCGTGCATGTGGCGCTGGTCGACGGCATGAGCGATAACGTGCAGCACCTGCTTGATACCAAAACCCCGGTATCGAATGTGGAAAAAGCCAACACCGCTATTTTCTATTCCATCTCCAATGCGCAAAAGGGACTTGCAGGGATCAGCTTTGGCAATTTCCTGATCAAGCGAGTGGTAAGCGAGCTGACGGGCGAGATGAAAAATATCCAGACCTTCGCAACGCTCTCGCCGGTGCCGGGCCTGCGCGCATGGCTGAATCCGCTGCTGGATAAAGGCGATAGCAAACTGCTGCTGCCGGACGAAGTAGCTACCATCAAAAAGCTGAGCAAAAAAGAAGACGCCTCCAAAGCGCTTCTGGAAATACTCAATGGTGACTGGCATAAAAACCAGGCGCTGGCCGATGGGCTGAAGCCTATTTTACTGCGTTTGTGCGCGCATTACCTGGTGGAAGAAAAGAAAAAGGGCAAGCCGCTCGATCCGGTGGCCAGCTTCCATCTTTTCAATGGCGCGCGCCTGGAACGCCTTAACTGGCTGGGCGATACCTCGCCTAAAGGCTTCAAGCAATCCGCTGGTATCATGGTGAATTATCACTATAAATTGTCAGAAATTGACGATAACCACGAGGAATTGGCAACCCATGGAAAAGTGGTTGCGAGCAGGCAGGTTAAGAGTTACCTTAAGTAAGTTTCAAGAGAACATGTAGTAAATACAGTACCTAATACAATAAGAAGAAGACTAACAATAAGAAGAAGAAAAGGAAATGCCATAATGGCCAACGAAAAATCACCCAATATTCAGGACGTATTCCTCAATACCCTGCGTAAAAAGAAAATCCCCGTCACGATATTTTTATCTAACGGCGTAAAACTGCAAGGCAACATCACCAGCTTCGATAATTTCTCGGTATTGCTGCGTCGTGGCCCCCAGGTTCAGCTAGTGTATAAGCACACCATCGCAACTGTGGTTCCTTCCACTTCCGTAGTCCTCAGCGACGAAGAAGGTGTGGAAGAAGCACACGCGCACACGAGCGCTTAACGCTGAAAGCCATACCCGGCTTCTTATCTCCATGCCCCAAGCATAGCGTTTATGGATCGTAGCCCACAGCGCACGTTTGTGCTTCATCCGCATTTCAAGCAGCAGACGTCAGCTATTGCGCGCCACCCGGAGGCGTGCCTGGAAGAAGGCATCGGCCTTGCCAATGCCATCGACCTGGAAATAGCAGGTGCAATGATCGTGCAGCTAGGCAAGCCAAAACCGGCAACGCTCTTTGGCACAGGCAAGGTGGAAGAACTCGGCGAGTTGATCAAGCAAGCCGAAGCTGGCCTTGCTATTGTCAATGCCAGCCTGTCTCCGGTGCAGCAGCGTAATCTGGAAAAAGCATGGCAATGCAAGGTGATTGACCGCACCGCGCTTATTTTAGAAATCTTTGGCGCACGTGCCCGCACCCATGAAGGCAAGCTTCAGGTGGAACTGGCGGCGCTTGATTACCAGAAAAGCCGCCTGGTGCGTTCATGGACGCACTTGGAGCGCCAGCGCGGTGGTTTCGGCTTTCTTGGCGGCCCGGGTGAATCGCAGATCGAAATTGACAGACGCCTTATCCGTGACCGCATGGCCAGGCTGCGCAAGCAGCTTTCCGAAGTAACCCGCACGCGTGAACTGCACCGCAAGGTGCGCAGGGAAACGCCGTATCCCGTGGTTGCGCTGGTGGGATATACCAACGCAGGCAAGTCTACGTTGTTTAACCGCCTGACCGGGGCAAGTGTACTTTCCATGGATAAGTTATTCGCTACGCTCGATCCGACCATGCGCGCCATGTCACTGCCGGGCGGCGGCAAGGTGATATTATCCGACACGGTAGGGTTCGTCTCTGACCTGCCCACACAGCTGGTGGCGGCTTTCCGCGCAACGCTTGAAGAAGTGCTCGAGGCTGACATATTGCTGCATGTGCGCGACATCTCGCACCCGGATTCACTGGCGCAGAAACATGATGTGGAAGACGTGCTAAAGAGCCTGTTTACAGGCGGTGCACTGCCTGCCAATGTTACCGAACTTTACAATAAAATTGACATGGTGGACGAGGCCGGACGCATCACATTAGCCGATAGCGGCGCACTGATGATTTCTGCTATTACCGGCGAGGGGATTGACGAACTGCTTTCATTTATTTCACGCGAAATAGAGCGCAGGTTTTTTACGCAGGCCACTTACCGCCTGTCGCTGGAAGATGGAAAGTCGCAGGCATGGTTGCATGCCCATGGCAAAGTGGTGGCACAAGAAGTGGAAGATGGTTATATTCAGGTAACTGTCCAGCTATCTGCTGAAAATATTCACCGCTTTGAGCGCCTGTATCATGCAACACCGTTGTCTGCTGAAATGCGTTAGTCTTCTGCTGTTGTGCGGCGCCCTTAGTGTGCTGCCTGTATCCTCTGCGCGTGCACTCAATTCACTGACCGTCATGTCCGATAACAGCATGAGCCTTGCGGTTGCCGAGATTGCCCGCAATTATTCCGCCCGCCGTAATGTTGTGGTCAATACCTCCTTCTCCGTGCCGTCCATGCAGGAAGCGCAAATAGCAGAAGGTGTGGCCGCTGATATTCTTATCACCCCTCAGGCGCAATGGGTCGATACCTTAAAAACACAAGGGCTGATTGATATTTATTCGCCCATGGTGATTGCCCAGAATAAACTGGTGCTGGTGGGGCCTTCCGAAAGCCAGCTGCGTTATAATCCCGAAAGCAACACACTGCCAACTGCTGCCATTATTAAAGACATTGATAGCGATATGGGCTTTGTCGTAGCCAGCCCGGAAACATTGATAGAAGGCGGCTACAGCAAGGAAGCCTTGCGCAGTCTTGATAGCGGCGATTACCTTGCGCCCTACACGCTCTATATCAAACATCTGGGTTCCATGTTCGATATGGTGTCGCGCCACGGGGCGTATGGTATTTTCCTCTATTCATCGACCGTCAACCGCAGCGGTTTTAAAGTACTGGGCCGATTGCCGGAAGATGCATACCGTCCTATCCAGTATACGGCGGTGGTGATAGCAGGTGAAAATATGGATGAGGCGCGCCGCTTTATGGATTACCTGAAATCGCCTGAAGCAAAGGCCACGCTAAAGAATAATGGATTTACAATTGAATAGGTAATAAACTAGCTAGCTAGTGGCCAGCGGGCGCGAGGCTCAAACTCAAGTCCATCCGTCATGCCAAGGCGGAAACGCTCCAGGCCTGCCCATGCGATCATGGCGGCATTATCAGTGCATAATTTAATCGGTGGCGCCACCAGCGTAAGTCCGCGCGTGGCTGCCACAGCTTTAAGTTTGCCGAGCAAATACTGATTCGCTGCAACGCCGCCTGCCAGCACCAGATGTTTTCCCTCAGGATGGATGGACTGGAATGTGGTAATTGCATTTTCCAGCCGGTTGGTCAGGCTTTCAGCAGCAGCGTACTGAAAGGATGCGCAAATGTCAGCGCGCTGCTGATCACTTACATTACCAAGTGCTTCAATGGCGTGGCGCACGGCGGTTTTAAGACCGGAAAAAGAAAAATCGCAGCCCGGCCTGCCTTTAAGCGGTATTGGGAAATGATGGGCGCGTTCGTTGCCGCTGCGTGCAAGCTGTTCAACGATGGGGCCGCCAGGGTAGGGCAGGCCAAGCATTTTAGCTGTTTTGTCGAATGCTTCGCCCAGCGCATCATCGACCGTGCCGCCAAGGCGCGTATATTGCCCAACACCCGATACGATAAGAAACTGGCAATGGCCGCCGGAGACCAGCAGCAGCAGGAAAGGAAAGGGCACGTCGTTGGTCAGGCGCGCGGTCAGTGCGTGGCCTTCGAGATGGTTGACGGC
>JAGVKI010000279.1 GCA_020050695.1 Alphaproteobacteria bacterium
AGCAACCTGATGGATACTTTCAAGAGCAAAATGAGCGGACTTGCAGGAGGTGGCAAATGATGCACAACCTTCGTAAGTTATCGCCTGCGCTACGCCTCTTATCCCTGACGGTAGCGATGCTGTGGGTCGGCAGCATCCTGTTGTCATCATCCGCATATGCTACAGGCCTTAATGAGTGCGCGCCCGGCATTGATTTTGATAAGATCACCCAGCGTGTTGTTTCATGTATTGAGCGGGCAACCACACAGGCTGTATTTAGCATGATGGGGCAAGTACAGGCCTATATGGCACCAGTTGCAGGCGCACTGATGGCACTGGCTGTAGCTGTAGCCGGTATCCGTGTCGTAAGCGGTGAAAAACCAGGTCGCTCCATCATGTATGCCGTGCGCCTTGCCATGGTTGCATATTTTTATAATAACCTGGGTACCTTTGCCGGAACTGCGTTTCAGATTGAAGGTGAATTAATAGGCATAGTAAGCGGTGGTTCGCCATGGGTTATGATTGATAACTTCATGAAGAATCTGATTGGTTATGGCCCCGAACTTATGATGTTCCAGGGCATCCTCGCCATTATCGGCGCTGCTGCTTTTGCCTCGTATTCTGTTGGCTTTATGCTGTTTATGGCTGGTATGAGCGCGATTGCATCCCTGCTGCTGTTTATTTTTAACGTGGTGTATACATACTGCGCATCCATTATCATGCTTGGCTTCCTGATCGTGCTTTCACCGCTTTTCGTGCCATATGCTGTTTTCTTCCTTACCGAGCGCTATCTGAAAAAACTTATTGATATGATCGTATCGGTGATGCTTATGCCGGTGCTGTTATTTGCATTCATCAATATGTTCCTTGGTATATTTGATGCGCTCATCAGTGACCTGTTCAACTCCGTACTGCCGGAAAACCGTGATTTCCGAGCCCTGTGGAATCTCAACAACCCTGTATTCTCATGGCTCATGCCAAGCGATACATCACTGATGAATCGCCTGGAAGGTGTAGCAGAACCAAGCCCAACCGCTGCAAACCCAGCAGTACAGACAACGGTGAACCAGTTCCTGCGCCATGGCTTCAATGCAGGCAGCGTGGGCAACCTGCCGGGGCTGAACTTTGGCCCGAGCGAGCCGGTATGGGTACAGCAAATCGGCATGAAGCTGATCACACTATGGCTATTCGCCACATTAATGAAATCACTGGTGTCGCGCATTCCGCAAATATCAAGCGCGATTGCAGGCAGTGTTATTGGCGTGCCGCTTTCAGCAACGGACCCAGGCCAGGTACTTAAGAACGTACAGGAAAACCTGCGTATTGGCGGCAGTGCCTTGTTTGGCGGCGCGGCAGGTAGTGCACTGGGCGGAGGAGCAGCCAAATTAGCTGGCGGCAATGCGATGGATCAACGATTGGCAAGTCAGGGCGGGGGCATTCTTGGCGCCATGGCTGGCATGATGATCACAAAACGATAAATATGATTAGGATAGCATGAAGGCATCATTAACATGGCAGAACATACCGTATCAGGCGATTTTCCGAATCGTTCTGATTCTTGTTGTTGTGCCTCTTATTACGTATGCGCTTACTGGCCATGCTTATGCTGGGGATGCAGCCTGCACGGACGATCCTGATTTTGACGCTGAAGGAATGAATGGCGGCGGACTGATTTCGATCATTGTCCAAAATATCCAGCGGGTACTGAATACCGTATCTGCGCAGATGTATAATGGCATTATTGCTGATGGTACATTCCAGACGGCAGTCAGGGCAACAGCTACTCTCTATATTGCTATCTTAGGTATTATGTTCACGGTTGGCATGACCCCGGTTACCATCAGCGACCTGACGGTACGCGGCGTCAAACTTGGAATTATAAGTATTTTGATCGGTGGGGGATCGTGGGGCTTTTTCAGCAGCACCGTCGTGCAGTTCTTTAACCAGGGCACAGATGACCTGATCAATCAGGTTACGGCCATTGCAGTAAACGGCGTCAGCGTGGATGGCGACGCCCCCTTTGCCATGCTTGATGAGGTGCTGACCAAAGCGCTTTCCGCTAAAATGATCGTGACCATCATGGCCATTTTTACCGCAGGCCCATATGGCCCTGCGTGCGGCCTGCTTGTTATTGCAGGCCTTGGCGCCTTCCTGCGCTCTATTTTCAAGGCCATGTGGGTCTATCTGATGTCGCTGGTAATGAAAACGCTGCTGTTTGGCATTGCCCCGATGTTCATTGCCTGCATCCTGTTCTCGCGTACCAAACATTTGTTCGATGGCTGGCTGAACCAGGTGCTTAACGCATCGCTGCAGCCCATCATGCTGTTTGCATTCTTTGCATTCTTTGCCAAACTTATTGAATCAAGCATTGACCAGGTAATGGGACACCCCGTTTGCTGGACACAGATGGCCGAGGGTATGCGCGGTTCACGTTTTGCACATTACTTCTGGCGCTTTAAGGTCGACAGTGGCAACGGCCCAGAACCATTTACTGGCACTACAGGCTTTGAGGGTTTCATACCTACCGACTCTGGCGGCATAATGCAGTATGTCCAGGCGTTCCTGGATCCTGTGGTATTTATCACTTTCATCCTCCTGGCAGAACTGGCAACCCGCTTCAACGACATCGTAATCGAAGTGGCTAAGGATATTGCAGGTGCAACCACCAATCTTTCGCAACTTGCCGACTCTATGAACGAATGGTTCAGTAAGACCCTGGGGGTAGACGCAGGCGGTAAAGGCGACCATGGTGGACATGGTGGCGGCAAGGGGGGCGGCTCGCCTTCTGGCCCAGGCCTGGCCGGTATACTGGGCGGAAGTGGCAGCAGTAGTATTAACAGCTTCATCGAGCAAATGAGTTCCAGCATCGAGCGGAGGGACAGATGAAGCTAGCCAGTTTTAGCCGTCGTTATATGCCAAGCCTGCGAATGCTCATCAGCATTTCCCTGGCGCTGGTTGCTGCAAACATACTAATGATACTGCTTTCTGATCCGGCGCTTGCATCGCCGCCACCGCTTACACCACGCGGCACCTGCTCTGATGACCCGGATTTCAAGATCAACCTGGGCGGCGGACAGGGAATAATAACGAACATCGTCAGCATGATGCAGAGCACCCTGAATTCCACCACGCAGTCGATGTATAACAGTATTATAGGCAATACCGGTTATCTCGACGCCGTCCGTGGGGCCTGCCTGCTGTATATCGCCATTACGGGGCTTATGTTCACGGCTGGCGCGGTTCAGATTACAATATCTGACCTGATGGTACGCACCACTAAGGTTGCGATTGTTGCTATCATTATATCTCCAACGTCATGGACATTTTTTAACAGCTACGTCGTTGAGTTCTTCAATAAGGGCACCGACGAGATCATAGAAAAAGTATCGTCCATGGTGGTAGAGGGCACTGAATTAGGCGGCATGCCTTTTGCACCCCTTGATTATGCCATTTCAAAGGCGTTATCGGCTAAAATGTGGGTTACCATTCTGGCAACGTATTTGACCGGCCCTAATGGCATGTTGATTGGCTTTTTGATTATGTCAGGGCTTGGCTCTTTCCTGCGTTCGGTTATCAATGCCATGTGGGTGTACCTGATGGCACTGATTGTCAAAACACTCATGTTTGGCATAGCTCCATTATTCATTCCATTCATCTTATTCCAGCGCACGCGCCATCTATTTGATGGCTGGCTTAACCAGGTCGTCAATGCCTGCCTGCAGCCTATCCTGATATTTGCTTTCTTTGCCTTCTTTGTGATGCTGGTCTCGGCATGTATTGATACCCTGCTGTATAACCCCGTCTGCTGGACTGGCTGGCATGAAAGTCTTCGCGGCTCGCCGTTTGTACAGCATTGGTGGCGCTTTACCGTATATGACAGCGATACCGGCACCATGATGCCATATGGTGGTATCTGGAACTTTACCGGTGCAGAATCTGCGGGATCCGTTGAATTCCCGATCGATGTTCTCATGGTGCTTATGTTCATGGTGTTTGCAGAACTAATGATGCGATTCAACGCAGTGGTTATTGAAATTGCAAAAGACATTTCAGGTGCCGCGACCAATTTATCAGGCATGAGCAGCGGACTTGAATCCTGGTTCAACAAATTCAGCGGTTCCTATGGTGCTGCTAACCCAACACCTAAGCCTGGTGCCCTTCGTCCTCCTACACCGCAGCGCCCGGGTAATGTGGGTGACGGCGGTGCATTTGGCGGCGGTGGCCGTCCTGGTGGTTTGGGTGGCGGCAGCGGCGGCTTATTCGGTGGCAGCGGAAGCGGCGCAACCACCCCTGGCGCTCGTCCAGGTGGCGGCATGTTCGGCGAAGGCGGTCTTTTAGGTAATGGCGGCTTATTTGGTCCAGGCGGCTTATTGGGCGGCAAGGGCGGGGCAGGCGCGCCTTTAGGTGCTGCTTGGGGCCTCAGGCCAGTACCTGGCGCTGCTGGCACAGTACCTGTTGCTCCTGTAACGCCTCCCGCACCTGCGCCAAGGGTTGCAACGGCAACCCCACCAGTTGATCCTGTAAGCCCAACGGCTGTCGCTGCGGCAACACCGCCAGTTGCCCCTGGCAATCCCACGGGTGAAACAACCATGGGCGAAAGTCTACGCAATGCGGTTAGTACTCCAACTTACTCAACGGCCATAGCTTCAGCACCGACCGGCGGTCCACGCGGTGTAGGCGTAGACCCAACAGACTTCCGTACAAGAACGGCTAACATGCTCGCGGGCCGCTCTAATTCCAACCCTCTTGAATCAGGACACGACCCAAGCCATGATTATCATTACTATAAGAGCGCGCTTGAACGTGCGGTTGCACGTGGCGCCAGCCCTGGTGAAATAGCAAAGCTTGAGGGCTACTTTAAAGATGCAACGAAAGCCATGAACGCTAAAACCATAGTCTAGTTATTATAAAATTCATTGATATTACGCCTTCCCTATATACACTGGGGTGAATATATTGGTCGTATGACTTAGGTTCATCCAATAGGAGAAGATAATGGCAAGATTCATACTTATTGGCGCACTGCTCGCCATACTAAGCGGCTGTTCAAATCGTGTGGAAGACTTGAAAAGCCCATGCGTAGGCGCAGATAACAGCCCGTGCGCACGCAGACCCGTCAATGACTTCTGGACACCGCCAGCCCAAAGCTAATGATTTCTAAATGGTGATCCTTAGTGACCAGAATCTCTGGCTTGCTGAGCCAACTGCTCTAATTCTTCTTCCGACAGATTGACGCTACGTACGCCATCTTTTCCTGGCAGCCAGATCAGGTTGAGGTTCTTGGCGTCACGTGCAAATACACGCTCTTCCGTTACCATGCCCAGATTTGGCGGAATGTTATTTTTCGCTAACCCCACGACAGTGTGCGGCCCGTCGCGGAACATACCAATCACAACGCGCGGACGATCGATAAATACCTGTGACCCGCGAAGCAAGTCGAGTACTTCCGGCGCAGACTTAGGAGCAGCGCCTTTTTGCAAGTGATGTACGATCACCACTGCTGCATGTTTTGCAATAGCGAATTCTTCGATTGCCTCAAAAAACTCACTGACCACACCTGCGTCGTTTTCATCACCGGTGAGATATTTACGCGCAGGATCGATTACCATAATAGGTACTTCAGGAATTTTGTGCAGGCGGCGCATATGCTGCGCGAAGCTTACGCCTTCACCAAAGTCGGTGCGCTGGAACATCAAGCGCTTTGCGCGGCCCCTGGGATCAAAAATAGCCGCGCGCGCGTTGATAATTGGCGGGCCGTCTTCGCCCGAGAAATAGATGCAGATGCCTTTGCATTTTTCAATAGCAAGGCGCTGACCCACCCAATGTGGTGCTTCTTCGCCAATGTCGTAATCCATAGACGCCAGTACGCACAGCATATGCGCCAGCGAGGATTTACCCGTGCCGCCCGTTGCACCGATCAGCGTTACAGCGCCGCGCGGAATAAGGCCGGGCACAATGAATTCAAACATAGCGTCCGCATCTTTACGCATTGGGCCGGTTGCGTCGAACAGTTCAACATCGCGCGCTACCAGATTAAAGAAGCGCAGATTGGTTTCCACGTCATCAGGATTGGTGCCGAATTTCTTATAGAGTGAGTGGTGATGCTCGTAGGACTTCCAGCAATAGGCTGCGTCAACGACGCGCTGCATGTTAATCGCACTGCTTTGAATCAGCTTGTCGTAAGAATCTTTGCCTTTTATTGCACCCTTGGGAAACAGCGATTCAAAGTAAGGATGCTGGAAGAGGCCGTTATTGGTCAGGTACGAGATACCGGACAACATGTAAAACGGCGCATATTGTTCGCTATTGATGTGCGCAACTTCATAGAGATCACGGCAGCCCAATACTGTTTGCCCGTCTTCCAGGGGGGGTAGCGCTTCATCGCTGAACGCAATAATTTTAAGACCGGCGCGGTCACTGTCACCACGATGGTACGAACTGGCAAAGGCGCCGATTTCCCATAAGCGGTCGGTCGATTCATCATTGAGCACATCCACACCGAGGCTAAGTGACGTAGCCCAGGCAAAGCCTGCACCGATAGGCGTGTATACGTCCTCTTCGTCCTGCTCGTTGGAGTATTTGGCCTTTGCCCCTTTTTTCAGGCTATGGACAATGGGATTGAGCAGCAAGGTAGAGTTAGGCAGAATGCCCTGATTGTAATAATGTACGATCTGCTGTACGGCAGCGGCTGTATCGTCCGGCCCAAACCAGAACTTGATGCCCGGCGACTTGGAACGGTACGGTATCTGAATGTCCTGGGTGTAAAGCTGCATATAGCCCTCAAGCCCTACAGCCTGATGAGCCCGCCAGAGGAAGTTGATTTCCTCTGTAAGAATGGACGCGATTTTATCTAGTGGCGCCTGCATGAATGTCGTCTATAAACTATAGTAAACTTGATAAGATGGTTATGATCACGATTACTTATACCTTTCCAGAGGTTAAAATATCATGAAGCATGCACGGCAATGCTACACGATCCCTGCTGGTAAAAGTTTCGTTAATGCGCTGGCGGATTGGCTGCTGGCCCAGTATGGGCGCAGCGAAGAAGAACTCAGCACGGTATTGGTATTACTGCCTAACCGCCGTTCATGCCGCAGCCTGCGCGACGCTTTTCTGGCCCGTAGCGGCGGAAAACCCTTATTGCTGCCCCGCATTCAGCCCATAGGCGATGGGGATGAAGAATTCACCGCTGCCCATTATGGCGCGGCTGAAGGGCTGGTAAAACCCGCCATACCTGTTTTATCCCGGCATTTGCTGCTAACCCGCCTGGTCCATGCCTTCCAGAGCCGTAAAACCGAGCAGGGCAAGGGCAGGGGCTATAACCTGGAACAATCTGCGCGTCTTGCCCGCCAGCTGGCGCGGCTGCTCGATGATGTATCCCGCGAAAACCTCACGCTCGACAAGCTGGCAGACCTGGTAGAGGGCGAACTGGCCATCCACTGGCAGGAAACCCTTGAATTCCTGACCATCCTTTCACAGGAATGGCCGCGCATTTTAGAAGCGGAAGGCTTTACCGACGTAGCCGCACACCGCAACCGCCTGCTGCTGGCCATGGTCGATATATGGAAACGAAAGCCTCCAAGCCATCCTGTGATTGCAGCCGGATCTACCGGTAGCCAGCCTGCCATTACGGCATTGTTATCGGCCATTGCCAGCATGCCCAGGGGGCATGTGATATTGCCAGCGCTTGATCAGGCGATGCCAGCAGCGGAATGGGACATATTGGGCGAGACCCACCCGCAATATGCACTCAAGCAACTTTTAAACAATATAGGCACTGCCCGCGAAGACGTGGAAGAACTAAAGGGATCAGCGATAGATGTAGCGCCTGAACGTATTGAATGCCTGCGCGCGATGCTGCTGCCGCCTGCTGCCACCATGAAATGGCAGACCATGTCACTGCCGCTGGAAAAAGGCTTCAGCCACGTGCAGCTATTGCACGCCGCTACGCAATTTGACGAAGCGCGCATGATCGCCATAGCGCTGCGCGCTGCGCTGGAGACACAAGGCAAGACCGCAGCCCTTATTACGCCTGACCGCTCGCTTGCACGCATGGTCGCAGCCCAGATGCAGCGCTTCAATATCGCTATCGATGACTCGGCAGGTAAGCCACTCAACGATACCCCGCCTGCCGCCTTCCTGCGCCTGGCAACGGCTAT
>JAGVKI010000189.1 GCA_020050695.1 Alphaproteobacteria bacterium
GATCTCTAGTCTGCCCGCCGACATTGATGTTGGTATCCACATAAGGCGGGGGATCGAACACCAGGTGCGGCTTCATGGAATCGGTAACCTGCTCGCTGAGCGCGCGCACTTCAGCTTCCTGCGTGGTCCAGCTGTAATTGATCCACTCAAGCAGGCGCGGGAACGCCGGGCGGCCATAGCTTTCGTCGGGCGCAAAGGTGCCGCCTGCATAAAAAGGCTTAAGGTCGGGGGTGAGGAATATATTATTGGGCCAGCCACCCTCATGCGTCATCAGCTGGCGGGCGACCATGTAGATCTCGTCAAGATCGGGGCGCTCTTCACGGTCGACTTTAATATTAATCAGCATCTGGTTCATGCTCGATGCGATGGAAAGATTCTGGAACACCTCACGCTCCATCACATGGCACCAGTAGCAGGTGGAATAACCAATAGACAGCAAGATGGGCTTATTCTCAGCACGTGCGCGCTCAATGGCTTCCCTGCCCCAAGGATACCAGAACACAGGGTTGTGTGCATGCTGGCGCAGATACAGGCTGCCAGAGTTGACCAGCGGATTGGTAAATCGCGGATTCTTTTCTATCGGGCGAATAGGAATGCTCCTTGGGGACTAATAGACGCTGGTGAGTTTAGACTGGATACTGTCTAAAATATACAGGTGGTCGTCGCGGCCTACAACCTTGAATTCGTCAATGCTAAGCCAGCGCCGGTCAGCGGTGGTAGCGGCCACGTGCGAGGCTGGCAGGAAAACATCCCTTTCGGGCACTTCGGCGGCAAACATCCACATATGCTTGTCCTGCCCCGTCTGTGCAGAGGAAAAACGGTAAGTACCTACATCAAACAGTTTGGAAATGCTTTGTGGCAGCAGGCCAAGTTCCTCATGACCCTCGCGCAGCGCAGTGGCTGCCAGCATTTCTATCTCTGCATTATCGGGGTGTTCGCCCGGGCGCATATCTTTCCATTTGCCGGAGGCATTACTTTTATACATACGGGTGCCTTTGCACAGCTGCCATTTGGGTGGCGCCATGCCGGGGCGCGCGGCGGTGGGTTTCATCAGGTAAAAATAAAACTCCCCCTCTTCCCGGATAAACGGCAGCATGCCTGCTTTCTGATGGTGCAGTTCGGATATGCTATTGTCAGACACATCGGCACCCTCCGGCGGAATCAGGGGGATTACCGCTTGCTCTTGCAGAAACTGGTGAATCAGTGCATGTATATCTGTATTCATACCTATATGATTGACAAGGAAACCAGATTTTGCAAGTGGCGATTACTATGGCCAGCGACCGGATGCTTCCCCTGGCCCACCTGATGGCGGATAGCGCGGGGGATATACTGCGTAATTATTTTCGCTCGCCGGTACTGATTGACCGTAAAGACGATGCCAGCCCAGTTACCCGCGCCGACCGGGAAGCCGAAACCGCTATGCGCGCCCTGATTGAGGCGCATTTTCCCGATCACGGCATTGTGGGGGAAGAATTTGGCAATGTACGCGCTGACTCTGAGTACCAGTGGGTGCTCGATCCGATTGACGGCACGCGCGGCTTTATTGGCGGCTACCCGCTATTTACTACCCTGATCGCGCTGCTTTACCAGAATAAGCCAGTGCTTGGCATTATCAACCAGCCTATCACGCAGGAGCGCTGGGTAGGTGTTGCGGGTGAATCGTCCCTACTCAATTTCAAAGCCGTATCGGTACGTGATTGCCGCGAACTTAAAGATGCGGTGATTGCCACCACATCCATTGATTATTTTACCGCAGCACAGGCAGGTAAATTTGCGCTACTTCGTAAATCCTGCGCCAATACGGTTCTTGGCGGGGATGCCTATGCCTATGCCATGCTGGCATCGGGCAATATTGACGTGGTGGTAGAAGCTGGCACCAAGCCGTATGATTTTTGCGCACTGGTGCCGGTAGTTGAAGGCGCAGGCGGGGTCATTACCGACTGGCAGGGAAAGAAGCTGGGCCTTCAGTCCGACGGTACGGTGCTGGCAGCTGCCACGGTGCAGCTGCATCAGCAGGCGCTGGCCCTACTGCGCTAACGCCTTTTTCTTTGTAATCATTCCAGCCAGCAGCAGGCGGCCTGCAAGCCAGCCGCGCCTGCCTATACCGTAACGCTCATAGTGACGGCGGATAATATTATTTGCTTTGGCCCATGCCTCTTCGGCCTGCGGGCAAATGTGGCGAAGCAGCGTAAGCGATAATGCATCAAGCCTGGCAAGGGCGTCATGCGGCGCTTCCGGAAAATGGGCGCGGTAGGTTTCTGCCAGTGCCAGTAGCTGTGGCTTGGGTAAATAGCCCGCTGCAATCAGCGGCGAGAGTTCTTCTAAAACCGGGTGACCCGGCAACTGCTGGCCTTCATATAATGCTTCGAGTTTTTCATACCACCATGCGTAACGGATATGTCCGATCATCTCCTCGCTGACATTGCTTCTCACCCGCATCAATTCCACATTGAGTGCGTATAGCGCAAAAAGCGAGGGACGCTGGGCCTCAGGGACGAAAAGGCCGAGCATAAAACGCTCGCGGTCAGCTTCATAAACTTGCAGTGCACAGTAAGGTAGATTCATCAGGTTACTTATTGAATGTTTATAAAATTACGCCTAGATAAGGGGGCATTGGAAATTTCCACAACATGGCAAGAGTAATATGAAATCTTCCAGACGGCAATTCTGCAAAGCAGTTATCGCAGCTTCGGTTACCGTTGCAGCAGGAAACCGCCTGATTGCAAATGCTCTGGCCGCCACTGAACTGAATACTCATTTACATACAACCACACACGAGGACACTATGACTTTTACCCTTCCTGAACTGCCATATGCCCAGAATGCGCTCGAGCCGCATATCTCTGCAAACACACTGTCTTTCCATTATGGCAAGCATCACCAGGCGTATGTAACCAACCTGAACAACCTGCTGAAAGATTCGCCGCTGGCTGCTAAATCGCTGGAAGAAGTGATTATGGACTCGGCTAAAGATACTGCCAAAGCTGGTATTTTCAACAACGCAGCGCAGGTATGGAACCACACCTTTTACTGGAATTCCATGAAGCCAAATGGCGGCGGCAAGCCAACCGGCAAGCTGGCTGAAAAGATCGAAAAAGATTTCGGTGGCTATGACAAATTCGCAGAAGCCTTCAAACAGGCTGGCGCTACGCAGTTCGGCAGCGGCTGGGCATGGCTGGTACTTGATGGCGACACGCTGAAAGTAACCAAGACCGGTAACGCAGACCTGCCAATGGCGCATGGCCAGAAAGCCCTGCTCACCATGGACGTATGGGAACATGCGTATTACCTGGATTTCCAGAACCGCCGTCCTGATTACATCACCACCTTCCTTGATAAGCTGGTGAACTGGGACTTTGCGGAAAAGAACCTGGGCTAATAGCGGTCTGAATAAGACGATAAAAAGGCGGGGCTAAACACCCTGCCTTTTTTATTATATGGCAATTAAAGCAGCGGCTACGCGGCGTTCTTCGCTCATCAGTACATTATAGGTGCGGCAGGCTGCGCCTGTATCAAGCACATCAATGGCGATACCTTGTGCGCGCAGTTCCTGGCGAATCGCAGCATCTACAAAAGCGATATGCTTGCCTGCGCCAATCAGTAATATTTCCACTTTCGGATCTGCCTGAAATACTGGCTCAAGCGCAGCCAGCGTCAACTGGTCGATAGCCGTAATATCCCATTTCAGGGATTTATCGGGAAAGACCAGCAGTGAGCCTTCTACAAAGACATTATTGAGTTTAAACCCGCCATTGCCGTAACCGGAAACAGTCTGCCTGCCTTGTGGGACAGCCGGGGTAATATCCATTTAGAGCGCCAGTGTTTTAGGACGGGTCGTCTTAAGCCAGATGAACACCATCATGCGGGTCACCAGCACTGCGGTGTAAAGTGAGCAAACGATGCCGACGCCAAGCGTTACCGCAAAGCCCTTTACAGCGCCGGTGCCGAATTCATATAGCAGCAATGAGGCAACCAGCGTGGTCACATGCGAATCGAAAATGGTGGCAAACGCCATGCGGAAACCATCTTCAATGGCGGCATAGACGGTTTTACCATTGTTCATTTCTTCGCGGATACGCTCATAAATAAGCACGTTCGCATCCACCGCCATACCCACCGTCAGCACGATACCGGCGATACCTGGCAGCGTCAGTGTTGCACCGAAAAGTCCGAGAAGGGCAAGGGTCATAAAGGCATTTACGATCATCGCAATATCGGCAAAGAAACCAAACAAGCCATAAAACAGAATCATGAACGTTACCACCAGCGCAATGCCGATGATGGATGCCTTGCTGCCTGCGGTAATCGAATCTGCGCCAAGGCTTGGGCCAACCGAGCGTTCTTCGATAATTTTAAGCGGTGCAGGCAGTGCGCCAGCGCGCAGCAGGAGCGCAAGATCATTGGCCGATTCTACAGAAAACCCACCGCTGATAACACCGCTGCCACCAATAATCGGGCTGCGGATCACAGGCGCGGTGAT
>JAGVKI010000201.1 GCA_020050695.1 Alphaproteobacteria bacterium
CAACGGCCTGCGCGCATCGGCCTTTGCTGAAGATGAAATCACTCTCGGTGATGGCAGCAAACAACGCATGGTAGAAGCCATCGAAGCCGATCCAAATGGAAAATACGGCAAACAATATGTAGTTGGCGTGCAGTGGCACCCGGAATTTGGCGCAAGCCCCCTTGGGCCAAAACTTGCGGGCAGTGTCGTAGGCGAAGCGCTTAATTACGCAATTGAACATAAGCGCCAGCATCCGCTCGATGAAGTTGAGCGCGAAAATGCATTAAGCCAGCAACAGGCTTATGCGCCCCCTTCCCCTCCTAAAGACCTGGAAGCCACGCGCGTGCGCCCGGGCAGCCTTGCTGCCATGGTCATGAAAGGCCGCGCAGAAGCTTCCATAGGCGTGCAGCAGAACATACGTTCCTGACCGCTTCTTTACTTGCTGCGTTTTGCATAGTCTGTCACACTCGCGCTATGCTAATGAGCAGGATACGCAGTTGAGAAAAAACACACCACCCGAACATAAGAATAATAAAAAACGTTCCGGCAAACCCCGCTCCGGAAAACCCCATTCTGGCAAACCCCATTCTGGAAAATCTTCTGGCCACCACGGCAGACCAGATGATGGGGCCTCGGCACAAACCAGCACCCATATCCCATCCGTTGCCGTTATCATTATTACCGGCACCAGCGAAGAAGGCGATTTAATTGGCGAGCCCGCAGGCTGGGACCCTAAACGCAAACCACCGCATATCGTTGTTACCGAAACCGGCAGGCAGCAAGCCGCCATTATCGGTGACCGCGTGCTGGCGAAAATGCGCAAGATACGCCCGCAGCTATACCAGGCACTTATCATTCGCCTGCTGCCACAGGAGCAACCAAAGAATATCCTTGGCGTGTTTGTTTCCACCAGCGATGGCGGCATCATCGAACCCATCAGCCGCAAACAAAAAGAAAGCTTCATGGTCGCGCGCGGCGATACGCTCGATGCCTGCCACGGCGAACTGGTAACAGCCGAAACGCTACCGGGCATGCCGTCGATCAGCATGACCTATGCGCGCATCACCGACCGCCTGGGAAGGCTCGATACCCCGCGCGCAGCAAGCCTTATCGCCAGCGCCATGCATGAACTGCCTGCCATGTTCTCTGCTGCAACGGTAGCTGAATCTGAAGCAGCGGAACTCCCCGCGCTTACGCCCGGACGCGAAGACTTACGGAATATCCCGCTGGTCACCATCGACGGTGAAGACGCACGCGATTTCGACGACGCCGTATTTGCCCAGCCCGACACCAATGCCAATAACAAAGGCGGCTGGCATATCATTGTGGCCATCGCTGATGTGGCGCATTACGTGAAAGAAGGCAGCGCGCTCGACGCCGATGCATTTGAACGCGGTAACTCGGTCTATTTCCCCGACCGCGTGATTCCCATGCTGCCAGAGCGCCTGTCCAACGGCCTGTGCTCACTGGTTCCCAATGAAGATCGTTTTTGCTTAGCGGTGCATATCTGGCTCGATGCAAACGGCAGCATGCGCGATTACCGTTTCGTGCGCGGCCTGATGCGCTCTAAAGCACGGCTCACCTATACGCTGGCGCAGGCTGCCTATGATGCCCATACATCAGGCGAAGGACAGGCGCATCCGCTGCTGCACAGCGTCATATTGCCGCTTTATGCCGCCTATGAAGCCCTTGCGGCAGAGCGTGACAAACGCGGCGCGCTGGATTTAAATCTGCCGGAATATAAAATCATTTTCGATGCCTCGGGCAACGTCTCCAATATTGCCCCGCGCGAACGACTGGAAGCGCACCGCCTGATCGAGTGCTACATGATCGCGGCCAACGTTGCGGCAGCGGATTATTTACTCAAACACCGCATGCCCGCCATTTATCGCGTGCATGAAACGCCTTCGGAAGAAAAGATCGAAGACCTGCGCAACCTGCTGAAAATGTCAGGTTACTCGCTGCATACCGGCGCAGGCATCAAGGCAGCGCATTTCAACCGCGTGCTGCGCGCGACGGAAGGCAAGCCCGATCAGTACCTGATCCATACATCTGTACTGCGCAGCCAGATGCAGGCCTATTACAGCAACGAAAATCTTGGCCATTTTGGCCTGTCACTGGAAAAATACTGCCACTTCACCTCACCTATCCGCCGTTATTCTGACCTGGTGGTGCATCGCTCGCTGGCCACCACCATTGGCGGCGAATCGGCAGAACCGATGAGCAAGATACAGCAGAAAATGATGGGCGCCCGCCTGGCCGATGTCGCTATGCATATCTCCAACACCGAGCGCCGCGCCATGCTTGCAGAACGCGAAGCCAGCGACCGCTACAAAGTATCGTTCATGAGCCGCCATATCGGCGACACCTTTACCGGCGTTATCAATTCGCTAAATGAATATGGCATGTTTATTACACTCAGCGATTCGGGAATCACCGGTTTTATCCCCACGCGCAACCTGCCGGGCGATTTTTACAATTACGACAAACGCCACGCCTGTTTCAAAGGCCAGCGCAGCAAACATGTATTCAGCATCGGCCAGACGCTGATCATCCGTGTTCAGGCCGCCAATGCCATCACCGGCAGCCTGATATTCGAACCGGCCCAACCGCCCGATGCAATGCAAAAGCCCCTGCGCGCGGGCAAGGCCCCGTTCAAGAACGGCAGCCCTAAAAAAGGCCATGGCGACCGCCGGCCCGATAAGAACTCCGATGGAAAACCTGGCAGGCGCAAAAAACACCGCCGCTAGGCCTTAGATAATGTAGTCATGAGATTTATGAATTCAGCGAAAATAGCAGGTTACGAGAACCGCAGCGCAGCGTACACAAAGTACGTGAGCAGCGGAAGCAAAGTAATCTGGCTGTTTGCAGCATTTCAGAAACTCATGACTGCACTATCTACGAAGCGGTTGCATTTTCACTATAACTGCTTCATATTTTGCCTAATCAACTTTAAGCGACAGGATTGACCTAAATGGCAAAAGCCAAGATATATCAACCAGATAAATCCGCCATGCAGTCTGGCAAGGCGAAAAAGGAATGGCTACTGGAATTCCTGCCGGAAAAGCCCTATTTCGTGGATAACCTCATGGGCTGGACGGGTATGACCGATATGCCACAGGAAATCCGCCTGTATTTCCCGACCAAGGAAGCAGCCATTGAATACGCTACCCGCCAGAAGCTGCCATATGAGGTATTTCTTCCGAAAAAACGGAGCTTTATCAAAAAGGCCTATGCGGATAATTTCAAGTTCCGCAACGTATCGTAAGCCTTACAATCTGCGCCTTTTGCCCGGTTCGGCATAACAAACTGAAAATTCTTTATATTTTTTGTTATTTCTGTCATAATTCAGTAATAGAGCTATGCTAGATTAATAGCGTAATCTGGTGCCCATTACTGTTAATGGAAACTATTGGGAGAATATCGAATGAAGCGCTTTACGGTTCCTTGCGATTTTAACGGGGTAAAATACCCGTTTCATATTTACGTAGGCGAACCCGATCCCAAGCGCCATCCGCTGCAGCACCAGTCTTGGTGGCTATCGAGCGTACGCGGCGGCAGCATCCCCCAGGAAGTGATGGATAGCTTCGAGCGCCTGCACAAAATCGCCATTGAAAACAACGTATCTTTTGAAGATCTGTGCGTATACGCACTGGGTACGGCAGCCGCAGAAGGCGGCGGCGGCGTACAGATACAGCAATCCTAAATAGCATTTAGCGCGCACCCTCACGGTGCAGGGAGTTTATGGCAAGACGGCCTGGTAATTACGGCGATGGTAACCGCGATGGGATCGATGATGATATCGACCATCAACCCGGAAACTCATCCCAAAGCGCCGAATATGCCAGACGTTACGATTACGGCAGCACCACTGAATATAGCGTCTCGGGCATAGACCGCTCCGACCAGATCCAGCTGGCGCAGCTGGCGCGTGAGCAGGATGCCCGAAACCGCGCGGCAGGTATTGACGCACAAAAGCGTGTGCATTACTGGCCTAACGTCGGCAAGTTCATTGTACCTGAAGAAAACACCTGGGCCGCCCATGCCGAACTGGTGAAGGACGATAAAAGCGGCCTTCATTTCAATCCGGGAAAATACGTCTATTTCGATAAAATCATTGCCGACAATGCAGGTATCCCCGGCCTGTATGATCAGAATAATCCAGACTATGCCAAGTATGAAGGCCTGCGCACCAACCTGGAAGTGCTGCGCAATGACATCATGGGCATTTACATGAATGACGGATCGTATGATCCGGGCGATGAAATCTATATTCCGCAGATTGAATCCATTGCCAAAGCCCTTGCCGAAGCACTGGCGCGCGACAAATGGTATAACCGCCTGCTTGGCTATCATTCCGTGAATCTTGATATTGCCAATATCGAGGGCGTAGGCGCTGCCGCCATGTACGAGCATCTGATGTCGGTACAGCAAAAGCCCGCCCCTATGCAGGCACTGCGCGACCGCCTGAATAATTTCTTCGGCCTGCCGGAAGACCGTATCTGGCAACTACCGCCCATGGAAGAAACGCCTTACAGCCCTGAAGGACTTTCCGCGCCGCCGCCACGCAGCAAGGACTGCCTGACGCTGGAAGACCTGGAAAAAATGCGCGCTCAGGAACAGCAGCAGGGCGTCGATGATCCAAACAAGGACATGGCCAATCTCGCTGAGCAGATCGTAACGCCCGCGCCTAAAATGTCCGTCGAGCAGATGGAACAGGCAGCCAAAGACGAATCGGTGGAAGAAGCCCGAAAAATATTACGCAACCTGCGCAATATGGAATTTGGCGACCGCGACATCGAAGAGTGGATGGATGTAGGCACACCAAAAGCCCAGATAGCCAAAGCGACACAGCTGCATAAACTGGTGCATATCCAGCAATTGCAGATGCAGCTGGCTGAAGAGCGCAATCCTGAACTTAAAAACGATATGTTTGTTCAGGACGGCAAGTTCGCCGCCGACGCAATCCGCCTGGCGACCGCAGAGTTCGCACTGCGCAACCTGCCTAAAGACCATCCGCAGGCAGCCAAGCTTGAACAATTTATCTTCACCATGCCTGAGCATGCGCATGCCCGCCAAACCCAATCACTTGATCGCCTCATGGATAATATATCCACCGGCCTTGAGCGCGCTTCCGGCAAGCAGGTCTATGACCGTAGCCCGGCAGAACGCCTTGTCAGCGCCAGCAACCGCATTCAAAAAGCCGCGCGAAAAATACGCTCCATCGATACGCTTGAGCCGCCCGCCCGCCAGGAATCCATCGAACTGGCGCATGAAATCCTGCGCCGCCTGAAGGATATGGAAATCAGCCGCAGGCCGCTGGCAGAATTTATCGAAACAGGCCGCCCGGAAGAAAAAGCCGCTATCGCCCAGAAGATCGACGAAGTGGTCGATATGTACAAGAACCTGGTGTCGGAAGCCGCCACCATCAACCCTGCCCTTATGCAGGATGCGCGTATCCAGGAAGGTGTGGATGCGGTGGACGAATTTGCCCATACCGTCAAACTTATGGCTGCAAAAGAAATGCCCAACAGCATTGCTTCCGCCCAGCAGATTGGCGCCGACGTTACCCAGGACCCGGAAGAATGGGACAGGCTGCATGACCGCACCATTTCGCGTATTGTCTCCAGCATGGAAGGCGGGCTGGAAGAAGCCATCGACACCATCGAAGTGCAGGAACAGCAGCAGGATCAGGCCGAAGAAGAATCGCGTGACGCCGCACTGGAATCACTGCAGCAACACAGCCATTCAGGCCGTAAAAAACGTAAACGCTGGGCATGGTCACGCTCCGGCGCTGGCGGAAAACGCTCCGAAAAAGTCAGCCAGGACCTGCGCGCCGACGACAGAGCGGCAGGCCAGGGACGATTCACCGAAGACAGGGACGGCCCATCGACCAATACCACCAGGCCAAGTTCCATTACCGTCAATAATGCTGCGCAGCAGGACAAGTCCGGCCTGAACCAGCAGCAAAAAACCTCTATGAATCTCAATGCTGACGACCGCCTTAAAGGTGAAGGCCGTTTCCGCGAACAGGAACCGGAGCAGCAGCGCCGACCCACTACCAATGCCAGCCGTAATACGCGCGCAGGACGCAGCGGCAGGCGCGCAGAAGCAGAACAGCAACAGGCACGCGCGGAGAACAG
>JAGVKI010000002.1 GCA_020050695.1 Alphaproteobacteria bacterium
GGCCGCCTTAAATGGATTGGCCCTTCCACCGAGGAAGAAATTGAGCGCGCAGGAAATGACAAGGTTCCTCTGGTGGTGGTTCCTATTGCCTTTGTCTCGGAACATTCGGAAACATTGGTGGAACTGGATATTGATTATCGCAAACTTGCAGAAGAAAAACAGGTGCCGTCCTACTGGCGCGTGCCTGCTCTTTGCACGGATGCATTTTTTATCGAAGCGCTGGCGCAGCTATGCCTGGGCGCTGATAAACGCGAAAAAATAATGCCTGCGGGCGGAACACGTTTTTGCCCGGGTACGTTTATTGAATGTGCCTGTGCTGCGTAAAAAGACCTGTAAAGTAGAAAGATTAAGTGACTATGTGGGATGAACCATTTCTCTGGCTTAAAGCATTGCATATCATTGCCGTGATTTCATGGATGGCGGGGATGTTTTATATGCCGCGCCTGTTTGTTTACCACAGCCAGGTTGCTGTGGGCAGTGAGGCGTCCGAACTATTTAAGACCATGGAACGCAAATTAATGCGCCTGATCATTAATCCGGCGATGATTGCCACCTGGGTGTTTGGCCTGTGGCTGGCCGTGACCATTAATGCCTTTGACCCGGAAAATGGCGGATGGCTGCATGCCAAGCTGGGTTTGGTACTGCTGATGCAGGTGGCGCATGCCATGATGTCGCGCTATCGCAAGGCATTTTTTCGTGACGAGCGCCCCAAATCTGAACGCTATTTCAGGATTTTCAATGAGATACCAACGGTTTTAATGGTTGGTATTGTCTTATTGGTAGTCTTTAAACCCTTCTGATGGTTAACAAAAACTAATTGACGCCAGCTGAGGAATTGTTTAAGTTCCTTGGCAGGGAGAGTTCAATGCTCTGAAAACCTATCTCCAAACCGGCCTACCACAGAGCTGGTTAACTAGATCGTAAAAGCCCCTCCCTTTTCCACCCATACCTACCCATCCTTTATTCCCCCATTCTTCGCAAAAAAGAAGCGTTTATTATGAAACTACAAGAACTTAAGCTGAAAACCCCTGATGAATTACTGAAGCTGGCTGAAAGTGCGGAAATTGAAAACGCCAGCACCATGCTCAAGCAGGAAATGATTTTTGCGATCCTGAAGAATCAGGCGGAAAAAGGTGAAGCCATCACCGGCGAAGGCGTGATCGAAGTATTGCAGGATGGTTTTGGTTTCATGCGCTCTCCGCTGGCGAACTACCTGGCCGGCCCTGACGATATTTACGTATCCCCCAGCCAGATCCGCCGTTTCGGCCTGCGCACCGGCGATACGGTGTCCGGTGAAATCCGCGCGCCTAAAGATGGCGAGCGCTATTTTGCCCTGCTTAAAGTAAACACGATTAACCATGACGAACCCGAAGCGGTGCGTCATCGTATTAACTTCGATAACCTGGTTCCGCTCTATCCGGAACGCCGCATTAAGCTGGAAATCGAAGACCGTCCTGACAAAAAAGATTTATCCATGCGCGTGGCAGATATTGTTACTCCGCTGGGTTTTGGCCAGCGCGCCCTGATTGTGGCGCCGCCACGCACCGGTAAAACGGTGTTCTTGCAGAATATTGCACATTCCATTACCGCTAACCATCCTGAGGCATTCCTGATCGTGCTTCTGATCGATGAACGTCCGGAAGAAGTAACCGACATGCAGCGCACCGTAAAAGGTGAAGTCGTATCGTCCACCTTCGATGAACCGGCAACCCGCCACGTACAGCTTGCCGAAATCGTGATTGAAAAAGCAAAGAAGCTGGTAGAGCACAAAAAAGACGTGGTCATCCTGCTTGATTCCATTACCCGCCTGGCGCGCGCCTACAACACCGTTATCCCTTCTTCCGGCAAGGTACTGACGGGCGGTGTGGATGCTAACGCCCTGCAGCGTCCGAAGCGTTTCTTCGGTGCGGCCCGTAACATTGAACATGGCGGATCGCTGACCATTATCGCTACCGCGCTGATCGAAACCGGTTCGCGCATGGACGAAGTGATCTTTGAAGAATTCAAAGGCACGGGTAACTCGGAAATCATCCTCGACCGTAAACTGGCCGACAAACGCACCTTCCCTGCGATCGACATCACCAAATCCGGTACGCGTAAGGAAGACCTGCTGGTTGATAAAGCTACGCTTACTAAAATGTGGGTCATGCGCAAAATCCTTGCCCCGATGGGTGCCATGGACGGCCTTGAGTTCCTGCTCGAAAAATTGGGTGAAACCAAGAATAACGGTGAATTTTTCGACAAGATGAACAAGCCTTGATCATCTAATTTTGGTCTAAGATTACCGGTTTGTAACCCTGCTGTAGGCTTGCAGTTATCTTTGTTACGTTAAAAGCGTAAAAGGAGAACCGTATGTTTAAATCAATTATACTCGCCATTTTTATCACTCCCCTTATGATTGCCCTGCCGTTTTCGGCAGCGCAGGCCTATCATCATGGCTATCATGGACATGGCTATGGGCCCGGTTATGGATATGACCGCCCCTACCATCGCGGTTCAGGCGCTTATTTCAGCTTCAGCAGCGGGCCGGGTTATTACCGCCCGTATCGATCATATAGCCCGTATTATTACGCCGCGCCTCCTACGCAGGTTATCGTAACGCAACCGCAGCCCGTATATCTGCCTAGCCCGGTTACCAATGTTGCCAGTGAGGATCGCTATTGCCGTGAATATCAGAGCAGCGCACGTGTGGGCGGCCTGAATCAACCCACCTATGGCACTGCCTGCATGCAGCCCGATGGCAGCTGGGAAATCATTACTCAGCAGCAGGAATAGCGCGGCGAAAACGCAGTTCAATGGCATATACCAGATAGCCGAATGCCACAAAGGCCTCGCGGTACTCCGACAGGTACCATTTTACCGTGACCATATCGTAGCCGGTCAGGGCAATAAAATGACTCAAGCAAAAAATCACAAGGAAGGCAAAGTGGGTATAAGAAAATGATTGCCTGTAAGCCAGTGCCATCAGAATAAAAAGGGTCATAAAAAACATTGCCTGTATGTAGAGGCAATTCCATTCGCTATTATTGAGGTTCACGAATGCAACGGCACAATACAATGTGCCCCGATCCGCTATAATATGCTTCCAGCGCGCAAACCAGATTTCCGGCAAATGCGATACAGCATGCAGGAAAGGCAGCAATATAAGCAGTAAAGCAGCTGACCAGTAATAAAATACCCCCATTAATTTACAGTATTCAAGATTGTATAAATTATGCAGGTTGAATTCATGCTGGTAATTGATATTTGCAAGGCCCTCAGGGGTTTCAAAATTAAATATCCGCTGACCCCAGGAGATTTCTTCCTGACCGCAAACAAACAAGAAAAGCGCCAGCATATACAAAGGCCAGCGATCGCTGCGTGCCAGCAACCCGCGTTTGGGAAGTCTGCGTGCATTGGCAACCATAAGACCTGAACCGGTGAATAAAAATAATACGGTCAGGTTCTCTACCCAGCCATCCTCATCTACTAAATTCATAAAAACGACAGGGGATATATTTTTGAGCACAGCTACTGCCAATGTCAGCATCAGCGGTGTAAAAATCCACCATGCTTGTTTTTGAGTAAAACAATAATCCCCCAGAAGGGACTCGCGACGGTAGGATGAGGGTATTAAAACCAATCTGAATAGAATGAAATAACACCCGGCAGCCATAAGCAGCATATTGATACCTTCTGGCCACCCCAACACAGGCGCACCCGCTGTGTAAAATGAGACGCCTCTGAGGTAATTGAATATAAAAGGCAATATTACAAGCATGCCGCTTAGTAAGGCATACCCATTTTTTCTTATGAAAGTCATAGCATTAACCTGTATCCGCTAGGGGGTATTCGTGTTTAGATCAATGCTTGAGCCTAAGTAGGCGCCCTGTTTATGTATGGAATTTATCCATTGGAAAGCTTAAGAAAATCTAAATGACTGCACATGTAGGTGGCCTGAGCCAGCCCTTTGGGGTAGAAAGCGTTATTGTATTTCAGCGCATATTTCAAAATTCATGACCACAGGCACTGACAAGCAGATTGCAACGGCAAAAGAGGCATGGGCTTTTCATAAGCTGCTTCTTGTGGCGACGCTGGTTGGAAGCGCGATATTCCTGCTGCGCTATGGCATGCTTCTGGATGCGGGGCAGCATATCCATTTCGCGGAGGATTTTCTTGCCTTCTACAAGGCGGCGTCGGTTTTTGACAGCTGGCCGCCGCTAAGCCCCTACCGTTATGAAAGCGATCAACTCTATTTTACCGGCCAGTCCACAGGTCCTTATCACCCATTTTTAAATGCGCCATTTTTTCTTTTCCTGCTCTGGCCTTTGCATTTTCTAACCTATGAGCATGCCCTCTTTGCTTTCATAGCGGCGCAATTACTGCTCTGGTTCTGGGTTTTGTCATTACGCCCCGTCAAATGCTTCTGGCCACCACTTTCGGCGCGTCCGCTATGTTATGCGGTGACCTGTTTTATTATCACCCTGCCCTTTGCGGCTAACAGCATTCTTTCCGGTCAGGCAGGCCTTTTTTATGCGAGCCTGCTGTTACTTGGCATGGCAATATTGCCTCTTCTGCCCGTGCGCAGCGGCGTGCTTCTGGCCCTGCTTACCTGCAAGCCGCCGCTGGCGCTTATGGTGCCTGTCTATTTACTTGCCGGACGGCATTACCGCGCGCTTGGCGCTTTCCTGATAATGACCGCATTTTTAGCGGTCGCCGCGACATGCCTGTGGTCTGGTGCGATATGGCAGCAATGGCTGCAGGCCCTTTCGCTGCATGCGCAGATGATGCAATCGCCTGTCATGCCTGAGGCCTTCCGTGTGCAGACCATAAGCCTGTATACAGCACTGCGCATGATGGAGGCGGGGGTGTATTTCTCCATGGCTTTACAATTATTGGCAGCATTTGTTAGTGTTGTATTAGTGGCATATATACAACAAGCTAAAAAACCGCTGGCGCTGGATTTTGCTATGGTGGCGCTTGCCACGCTGGCTGCTAATATTTATATACTACAATATGATGCTGTGGTAATAGCTGCGGTGATACTGGTGCTGCTGAGTAGTGGATACCAGGAGAGCCATACCATTTTGACAAGGCTGGCATTAATTATTGCTTGTTTTTCTGCTGTTATAGTTCCCATATTCCAGGCAAGTGCTATACCACTGGGGTCTATTATCCTGCTGTTATTGTTCTGGCAAACCTGCCGCCTGTTCAAAGTAAATTAATGTTTATCTGATAAGCTATACCCTCCTTAAAATAAGCCCCTGTTTTACATGATTAATTAAAGGATTGCATGTTATGACCGCACGTAAGAAAATTGCCCTTGTTGGCGCTGGTATGATCGGTGGCACGCTGGCCCACCTGGCCGAACTTAAAAACCTGGGCGATGTCGTGCTGTTCGATATCACCGAAGGCCTGCCGCAGGGCAAGGCGCTGGATATAAGCCAGAGTTCCGCTATTGACGGCAATGACGTAAACCTCAAAGGCACCAATGATTACAAAGACATCGAAGGTTCCGACGTAGTGATCGTGACTGCGGGTATCCCGCGCAAGCCCGGTATGAGCCGCGACGACCTGGTCGCCATCAATACCGGTATCATCAGGACCGTTGCTGAAAATATCAAAAAATACTGCCCGAAAGCCTTTGTAATCGTCATCACCAACCC
>JAGVKI010000025.1 GCA_020050695.1 Alphaproteobacteria bacterium
ATCCCCACCCATAAATACAGCCTGTTCCGTAGGCGCCGTTTCCTGCCTATTTTTCTGTCCACGTTCCTGGGCGCGTTTAACGATAACCTGCTGCGTTCCGGCCTGGTGGTGATGATTGCCTATTCGGCGCAAAAGGGCATTGCCCTGCCTGCATCGCCGGAAATACTGGTTACCATCTGTTCGGCATTGCTGGTGGTGCCGCTGCTCTTTTTCTCATCCATTGCCGGCGCATTGGCGGATAAATACGAAAAGTCGCGGCTGGTGGTGCTGGCCAAGGTGGCAGAAATCGGCATTATGATGGGCGCCTATGTAGGCTTTCATACGCATGATATTACGATGCTTATGTGCCTGCTGCTTTTCAGCGGTACGCATACGACCTTCTACAGCCCCATTAAATTCAGCATCCTGCCGGATCATTTGCGCAGCAAAGAACTGCTTGCAGGTAATGGCTTTATGGCGGGCGGTACGTATCTGGCCACGCTGTTTGGGCTTATTGCTGGCGGTCTTCTGGTGGAAATGCCAAATAATATGATTGGCCTTACGGCTATTGGTGTTGCTGTAACGGGTACGTTTGCGGCCATGTTTATCCCTAAGTCGCAGGTGGCGCACCCTGAGTGCCGCGTTGACCTTAATATCTGGAAGGGTTCCAAAGAAATCGTAGGCTATGCCTGCCGCGATAAATTCGTGATGATTTCGATTGTGGGGATTTCATGGTTCCTGTTGGTCGGATCGGTGTTTATGGCGCAGTTTGCCAATTACGCGCAGGCGGTGGTGCACGGTAATAACGAGGTATATATTATTTTTCTGACCACCTTTTCCATTGGCATTGCGATTGGCTCCCTTGTTTGCGATACGCTGCTTAAAGGGGAAATATCCCTGCATCTGACATGGAAAACAGCCATGGGGATTTCGCTGTTTACCTATCTTATGGTGCTAACCACCCCGGTGGCACAGGGCGATGAACTGCTGGGTGCCGCAAGTTTCCTGGATGTTGCGCAGCACTGGCTGGTGCTGGGGTGCATGCTGATGGTGGCGATCAGCGGCGGGATATATCTTGTGCCGTTTTATGCCATGCTGCAGCACCGCACACCGTCGGAATACCGTTCACGCATCATGGCGGCAAGCAGCCTTAGCGATGCAATATTAATGACAGGCGCTGCACTCGTTTGCGCATTGCTTCTTAGCTTTGGCTTTGGCATCCTCGACCTGTTCCTGCTGGTTGCAACCTTAAACTTGCTGGTGGTTTTTTATGCACGAAAACTATCTTCTTAGGCCCTTTGCCATTGGACTGCTCAAATGCCTCTTTCGCGTTGAAGTGCGCGGCATCGAGCATTACCACAACGCAGGTGATAAATGCGTTATCATCTCTAACCACCAGTCATTCCTCGACCCGCTGATACTGGGCACCGTACTGCCGGAAAAGCCCGCCTTTGCCATTAATATTTTCCAGGCGGATAAGTGGTATTTCCGCTGGCTGGATAAAATAGCGCGGTTGTATAAGCTTGATCCGTCACGCCCTATGGTGATGAAGCGGCTGATCCAGGATTTGCGCAAGGGCGGCAAAAAAGTCGTGATCTTCCCTGAGGGGCGCATTACCACCAGCGGCGGTATCATGAAAGTGTATGAAGGCACCTCAAAGATACTGGAAAAAACCGGCGCTACGATACTGCCCATTCATATTGAAGGCGCTGAGTATTCAAAGTTGTCGCGCATGAGCAGGCATTTGCGCCAATGCTGGTTTCCTAAAATCCGCATCACCATATTGCCGCCGCGCGCGCCGCTGCCGGAAGGGCATGAAGCCCCGGATACCTTAATCTACGATATAATGTGCGAGGCTGCCTTTGCCGCGTCCAACTGGCGTCGATGCGTGCTGGATGCTATCGTTGAGGCATATGGGCGTGAAGGTGCTGGCCATGTGGTTGCCAGCGATATTACCCGCGTCGACATGACCTACCGCACCTTATTCCTGCGTGCATTTGTGCTGCGGCGCTTGCTTCATCGTATTCTAGGTCACCAGACACATGCAGCGGTGCTGCTGCCGAACTCGCTGGCCATTACGGTGACGTTTGTCAGCCTGCAGATGCTGCGCAAAATTCCGTGCATGCTGAATTTCTCGTCGGGTGCGTCCAATATCCTGCATGCCTGCAAAATAGCAGGTGTGAAGACGGTGCTTACCTCGCGCACCTTTATTGAAAAGGCAAAGCTTGAGCATGTGATTGAGGCGCTCAGCCCTCACTATACGATTGTGTACCTGGAAGATGCCCGCAAAGACATCCGGCTGTCGGACAAGCTGATCGGGCTTATCAATTCCCGGCGCAGCAGGGCGGCGCTATCACGCGTTATGTATGACACCAAGCCGGATGACCCGGCGGTGATACTTTATACGTCAGGTTCAGAGGGGGTGCCCAAAGGTGTAGCACTTTCGCATTCCAATGTGCTGTCCAATATCTACCAGTGCTTCTCACGCCTGGATTTAAAACCGTCGGACGTGGTGTTCAATGCGCTGCCTACCTTCCACTCATTTGGCCTTACCATTGGCCTGCTGATGCCGCTGGTGCGGGGCCTTAAGACTTTTCTGTATCCGAGCCCGCTGCATTACCGCGTGATTCCTGATCTTATATATGACGTGGACGCGACCATCATGCTGGGGACTGATACGTTTTACCGCGGCTATGCGCATTACGCGCATGCGTATGATTTCTGGAATGTACGCCTTGCCGTAGCGGGCGCTGAGAAGCTCAAAGACGTCACGCGCCAGCTATATATGGAGAAGTTTAACCTGACGATTTTTGAAGGTTATGGCGTGACCGAGACCAGCCCGGTGATTTCATTTAATACGATGATGCTGCATAAACATGGCAGTGTAGGGCGTACCTTTCCGGGAATGCAAATCAGGCTTGCCGCTGTAGAAGGCCTTGCAGAGGGCGGCAGGCTTCAGATTAAAGGGCCGAACGTGATGCTGGGGTATCTTGATCCCGAAAAGGCGGGGGTTATTGTGTCGCATGATGAATGGTACGATACCGGCGATATTGTGTCGGTGGATGATCGCGG
>JAGVKI010000197.1 GCA_020050695.1 Alphaproteobacteria bacterium
AGGTATTTGTCATACTCATTCCTCAGAAAGTTCAGCGTAAGGATTCTTATTCTTGCGCACTTTAATACGAATAGGCACCGCTGGCAGGTCAAAGCGCTCGCGCATGACGTTTACCAGATAACGCAGGTAATGTTCCGGCACGTCACTGCTGTTGGAAAACAGGATAAAGCTGGGCGGACGCGCTGATTTCTGCACCATGTAACGCAGCTTGATGCGGCGCGCACTCACCATGGGCGGTGTGTGTTCGGTGGTCGCTGCCTCAAGGAAACGGTTCAGCTGGCCGGTGGTGATTTCCGTATTCCACAGCTTATACACGCGGAAGCATTCTTTCATCAGCTTGGAGAGGTTGTAACCGCTCTTGCCCGAGATCGGCACCACAGGAATGCCCCTCACCTGCGGCAGTACCTTTTCCAGGCGCTGGTAAATGGCTTTAAGAAAGGCCTGCGGGTCATCGACGGTATCCCATTTGTTGACCGCCAGCACCATGGCGCGGCCTTCCTGTTCGATCAGCGCGGCAATGGTATTATCCTGCTTTTCCAGCGGCGCCTGCGCATCGATCACCAGCACCACCACATGCGCATACTGAATGCTGCGAAGACTATCGGCGACGGAAAGTTTCTCCAGCTTGGTGGTCACGTTTGATTTCTTGCGCATACCAGCGGTATCAATCAGTTTCAGGGGCTTTCCCTCAAACATATATTCCACGGCAATGGCATCGCGGGTAATACCCGCTTCCGGGCCGGTCAGCACACGCTCCTCACCCAGGATGCGGTTCAGCAGCGTAGACTTACCCACATTCGGGCGCCCAACGATGGCAATCTGCATGGTGGTGTTGATGTCTTCCTTATCGCTTACATCCTCTTCGGACGCAAAAGGCGCCAGCGCATGATAGAGTTCCTGCATGCCTTCGCCATGTTCAGCGGAAATCGCCACCGGCTCGCCCAAGCCTAAGCGATAGGCGTCAGCCAGCGCCACATTGGCTTTGCCGCCCTCGGCCTTATTGACCACCAATATCATCGGTTTTTTCAGCTTGCGCACGACCTTGGCAAAATGCTCATCCACCGGCATAACGCCCGCGCGGCCATCGATCACCATCATGGTGACATCGGCTTCGGCAATGGCCAGTTCGGTCTGGCGTGTCATGCGCGCCTGCAATGTGTCTTCATCGGCTTCTTCAAGACCCGCCGTATCGATCACGCGGAATTCAAGGCCGGCGATATTGCCATCGCCCATGCGCCAGTCGCGCGTAACGCCCGGCATGTCATCGACCAGCGCGTGGCGCTTGCCGGTCAGGCGATTAAACAGGGTCGATTTACCGACATTGGGACGGCCAACAATGGCAACAGTGAATGACATGGCATTATTCGAGGCTATAGAGGGTAGCGTTCTGCCCGACCAGGTACATCCTTCCGCCAGCAACCACCGGCGAGGTATAGATGCCTTCTGCGATCTCCTGCGTACCCAGTATCTGGCCATCGCCTGCATCCAGGCGTATCATGCCGCCATGCGAGCCCACCAGCACCAGCGTGCCGTTGACCATCACCGGACCCTTCCAGATAATCACGCCCTGTTTTTCTTCAGGATCGACAAAATCCGCAAGGCGTGTGGACCAGCGTACTTTGCCGCTGTATTTGACCAGCGCTACCACCGTATTGTCCGTGGTCAGCACATACACATAATCCCCGGTAAGCCATGGGGTGTTGATCGAACCAATCGGGCGTTCCCAGACACGCTGGCCGCTGCTGGCATGAAACACCGACATGAGGCCGCTGTTGGATACGGCAAACACCACTTCGCCATCAACCACCGGGTCACCGCCAATACCGCTGAACGATACCGATGATTGCAGACCACCCAGCGTGGACACAAGCGATTCACGCCAGACTTCACGGCCATCGGCCGTAGATAATCCATATAATTCACCCGAGGAATACGGTACGATCAGCACGTCATTACCGTAAAAACCCGGCGATACCACATTCATAATATCGGTCGTTTCGCCAATGCCACGATGCGTCCACACGACTTCACCGCTGGTAGTGGAAAGCACATACAGCTGGTTATCGAGTGTGCTGGCAAACAACTTGCCGTCTTTAACACGCGGGGCCGAACGGAATGGCAGCTTAAGTGATTTGCGCCACAAGGTCTGCCCGGTCTGCGCATTGATCGCAACGACATGGCCACGGCCGGACACGGCGTACAAGGTGCCGCCATCATAGGCAAGACCGCCGCCGAAACTATCCGGTGCGTCTTCTTCGGAAGCGCCGTCGGATTCCCATTTAAGGCTGCTGATATTGGCAGCATCGCGCGCGCTGATATAGCCCGCTGCGTCCATGCTATAGACCAACCCGCCGCCAACGACCGGCTGTATCACCAGCTTGCTGGAAAAGGCATTGCCGTCACCTGCTGGCGCACTGCTGTCTTTCTGGAACTGGCCGGAAGCAGCAAGATTCGTAGCTGCGCCGAAATTGCCCGAATGCTGTGCCCATTCATTGTTTTCGGTGGGAGCCATTGTTTTAAACGGCACGGCTTTGACCGTTTCGTCCGGCTGGTAGCGGTTGCCTTCCGCCATCACGGCAATGCGCTCGCCCTCAAGCTTTGCTTCTTTCTTTTTCTCACCGCCCATCCATGACGGAAGGTAGCTGCAGCCACTTACGGCCAACGCCAATGCGCATGTGCAAAGAAGGGCGCGTTTATTCATTCGTTTTGCCTTTTTGTGCGGTTGCCGCGGCGGCATCCTGCTGTGCCTTGTTACTTGCCAGAAGCTTCTGCGGAGCCAGGTGCTGAAGCGCATCATTGACGCGCTGGCGAAGGGTGGAAGGCGCTTCAATATCCTCACGCAGGGTCATGAAAACAGCTACCGCATCGTCTTTTTTACCCTGGCCTACCAGCTGCCATGCTTTCCATTCGCTTTGCGTGTAATAAAAAGGCGACGTTTTGACTGGCTCGATAATGCTGTTGTTAGCGGACGCAGAAAGCAGCTTGGATAATTCACCAAATGCGCTGCTCTGGCTGGCAAGCTGTTCATAGGTCTTGGCCGCGCCCGTCTTGTCACCAAGCGACTCCTGGGCTTTGGCTTTCTGCAGCAGCGCCATGCCGTAATACGGCGATTTGTCATTGGCGGCAATGCTATCGAAAACAGAAATCGCGCCTTTAAAATCTTCCACATTCATGCGGTCAATGCCGCGTATGTATTCGCTGGTCAGTTCCATGGCCTGGCTCTGCTTCTGGTTCTGCATAACCACCACCGCAATGGTAACCAGCACCACCACAATACTGACGCCAACCATGATGCGGCCAAAGCGCTGCCACAGGCGATCGAATTTCTCGCGGCGGATATCGTCTTCAATTTCCCTGATCAGCTCGTTCATGCCACCATTATCCTATGATTATTTATTCCCATTCAATCGTTCCGGGAGGCTTACTGGTAATATCGTATACAATGCGGTTGATGCCCCTGACTTCATTAATAATACGGTTGCTTACCCGGCTCAAGAAGTCATGGTTGAAATGGTAGTAATCAGCCGTCATGCCGTCGGTAGAGGTTACCGCACGCAGCGCGCAGACATATTCATAGCTGCGCGAATCGCCCATCACGCCTACGGTGCGTACAGGCAGGAGCACGGCAAAGGCCTGCCATATCTCGTTATACAGGCCAGCGCTGCGGATCTCTTCGATATAGATAGTATCCGCCTTGCGCAGCAGATCCAGCTTCTCATGGGTGATTTCGCCAGGAATGCGGATTGCAAGGCCAGGCCCCGGAAACGGATGGCGACCCACCATCTTATCGGGCATGCCGAGTTCCTTGCCGAGTGCGCGCACTTCATCCTTGAACAGTTCGCGCAGCGGTTCCACCAGCGCCATTTTCATGCGCTCAGGCAGGCCGCCGACATTATGGTGCGATTTGATGGTAACGCTTGGCCCGCCGATAAAGGAGATGGATTCGATCACGTCAGGATAAAGCGTACCCTGTGCCAGGAAATCCGCGCCGCCAATCTGCGCTACTTCATACTCGAACACTTCGATAAATGTCTCGCCGATGATCTTACGTTTGCGCTCAGGATCGCTGACGCCCGCCAGCTTATTCATGAACACCATGCTGGCATCGACATGAATCAGCGGAATATGGAAATGCGACTTGAACAGTTCATCCACCTGCGCGGCTTCACCGGCGCGAAGCAGGCCGGTATCAATAAAAATGCAGATCACCTGGTCGCCAAGCGCCTCATGCAGCAGCGCCGCCACCACCGATGAATCCACGCCGCCGGAGACGGCGCATAATACTTTTTTGTCGCCCACCTGTTTGCGTACGCGCTCAATGGAAGACTGGCGGAATGCCGCCATGGTCCAGTCACCCTTGCAACCGGCAATTTTCTGAACGAAATTCTGCAATAGCTTCGCGCCATCGAGCGTATGCACCACTTCCGGGTGGAACTGCACACCGTAAAAGCGGCGCGCTTCATCGGCAATGGCGGCAAACGGAGCGGAAGGAGTAGTGGCAATCGGTTTGAACCCGGCAGGCAATGCGGTTACGCGGTCGCCATGGCTCATCCATACCTGTTTTTGCTCGCCTTGTTTCCAGATGCCGTCAAACAGGGCGCAGTCACTTACCACATCGACCATCGCACGGCCAAATTCACGGTGATCAGACATTTCCACCTTGCCGCCCAGCTGCTGGCACATCAGCTGCTCGCCGTAGCAGATACCAAGCACCGGAATGCCGCGCTTGAATACCGCGTCGCTTACCTTGGGTGAATAGGATTCATGCACCGAGGCAGGCCCGCCCGATAGGATGATTGCCTTAGGGGCAAACGCATCAATTTCGCTGTCGGGAATATTAAACGGGCGGATTTCTGAATATACCCCGGCTTCGCGCACGCGGCGCGCGATCAACTGGGTTACCTGGGAGCCAAAATCAAGAATGAGAATACGGTCGGTCATGTGTAAATGCGGTTCACCCTGCGCTTATCAATTATGTTATACGGCGAGATAGCCAAAGAACCCTGCCGCCCCCGCCAATAGCTAAAAGATACGCCAGGAAAAGGCCTACCGTTTACTGGTTCAGGTAGATTTCCACACGATGGCGTATCGGGGTACTATCCCCTTCCCCGCTATCTGCCATAAAATCAGGCACCTGCGCAACAGAAACCGTAACCGCTTCGGGCTTTACACCACCTTCTACCAGGCGCTTTTTGACCGCTTCTGCACGTTCTTTAGCAAATTCAACATGTTCGCCCGATCCGATAACAACGGCATAATCGACAGTGCCCACCAGGGTCTTGCTGATTTCATCCACCACCTTTTTGCCCTCATCTGGCAGGCCGGTGCGGCGATCGTCAAAAAACACCATGTAGGAAGACGTATCAATACCCGCCGGGGCCAGCGCCATGACAGGAGCAGCGGCAGGCTCTCTCACATTGTTGGCACGCTGCTGAACTTTGCTTTGGGCCGGAACATCCTCTGCCGTTACTTCAGTGGCTGGCGGTTCTACCGCCCAGCTGCCTGCCGGCATATCCATGGCGGCCTGTTCCACAGCGGCCTGACTAATGCTTTTACCTGGAGCAGGTGCCGGAAGCGGCGCCGAAGGTGCCGTTTGCTGAGGACTTTGCGCAAGCAATTGCGCATCCATCGGCATCGCCGTATCTGCTACCGGGGTTTCTTCAGGGGCAGCCTGCTGGCTGATCTCTTCTTCTTTTGCTTCCAACTCTTCTTTTACCGGTGCTTCCACGCGGTCAGCCTCTGGCGCGAGTTCCACCGGCTTTACCGCAGGAGGCGCTACTTTCACCGGAGTCGCTTCAGGGTCCACCATCGGAGCCAGTTCAATATCCGGCGCGTTCAGACGCTCAAATGCATCCTGCAGGCCATCGCGGCAGCTGCCGATTTCTTCCGCCTGCCATGCTTCTTCCTGGTTTTCGACCCAGCAGTCATACGAATAGACGGCACGCGCAAGCACCTGCGGGTATTGGCTCTTATTTTGTTCGGTCAGCAAGCCCAGAAGTATTTCACGCGCCTTCTGCATGGTCGGCAGCACCTTGGCAGACACGTCCCAGTTTTCAGGCTGTTCTGGCTCTACGTCCTTGCCATAAGCGGCGCGCAGGCCCTTATCGGCAAAATACATCGAGGTGAACCAGTCATAGTTCTTTTCTTCCTGGATGGCATAATCCATGTAATTCTTGGCCAGCGCCGCCTGGTAGGCCGTGCCCTTAGGCGTGGTGTGGCGCAGTTCTTTCAGGCTGTAGGTGGAACACCCAGCCAGCAGCGATACCGCTGCCATTGCTACCAGACCCTGTGTTTTCACCCGCATTACTTTTGCCATCGTTATCATTGCCGCTCCCTGATGCTATTGGTCTTGTGCCAATTCACTGTTCACTCTAGGCGTTTTTACAATAATCATCGCCTGCTTGTTATTGACGGCCACCGGCTCGTCCTTGCTTAAACGTACGCGCTTGGAATCGCCTTCGCTGTATTCGCGCATGCGCTTTTCAGGAATACCTGCTTTTGCCAGCGCGTCATATACGGTTTTGCGGCGGCGCTCCTGCAGTCCCTGCTGGTTCTTGCCAACGGCGCTTCCTGCACCTATCACCACCACGAAATCCTTGAGTGCGGCCACATCGCGTACCACCTTGCTGAGCGTTTTACTGCTGGCAAGCGTCAGGCGCTCGCTGTTATAGCGAAAGGCAATTTTGTAGGTTTTTACTTCGCTGTAAAGCAGCAGCTGAGCTATGTTTTCCAGTCCGATGGCCGCTGGCTTGAACTCATCAGAACACGACACCTCTTCAGGCTTGCTGATGGATGCCTGCTGATGCCAGCAATCATAAAGCAGCTGGAGTCTTGCCAGCTTCTGCGGGCTGACACGCTTTACGTCTTCGGTCAGCAATGCGGTTAAGTCTTTGTAGGCTGCCTGAAGGTCGGCTTCCTGGTTATCAGGCAGGCTGCTTTCCGGAGATCGGAAG
>JAGVKI010000149.1 GCA_020050695.1 Alphaproteobacteria bacterium
AACACCGAGGCTACCAGCGGGCGTTCAGACGCCACTCCGGTTTCTTTTTCTACGATAGATGCCAGTATCACCGCCTCTTCCTTGGAACGAAGCGGCAGGTTTGCCGAACGCTTTTCCCACCCCTGCTCTACCAGCTGTTTCATACTATCCTGCATTTGCTTGAGTATGCTGGAACGTTCATCGCCATACATGTAAAGATACGTCTCCGGCAGCAGCGATCCCTCGGCAATCATGGATGGAAGGTCGCCTGTAAGGGCGGGGTCGTTCATCAGGAGATTTGCAGCATCGCGCGATGTCAGCCCTTCAGGCAGGGTTACTTTGCGCATCACCACCTTGCCGTCCACGAGCATATCCACCACGGCATGCGCAGAAATTCCTGGCGGGAACAGGTATTCACCGGCTTTGAAACGATGTGCCTTATTAAGGGCGAATGCGATGAGTTTTACCGTGTAGCCATGGCGTATGATACCTTGCGCCTCTAACTCATCTACAATGGCGCGAAAGCCTGAGTGGCGAGGGAATAACAGGGCCTTAGCCTGAGTTGTCGGGCCGGGGCTGTTGTAATCATGGGCAAGGTATGCAGCGCCTGCATTGGCTGCAAGTACTGCAAGCATTACCAGCGCAAAGAACCGCCTTATCCACTTACCCATTCACTCGCTCCCTTACAGCCACTCCCAGCGGTCAAACGTTGCCGCCTGCCCTAGTTTCACGCCATCGTTGTCCATGACATTCCACAATATACAGCCATCGATCTTAAATCGTTTTCCATCAGAAGTCACGCGTATGCCTTTGTAATTATCGACATAGCCCTGACGCGTTGCTGTCTGCAATAACCGCTCGCGTTCCTGCCGCGCATCGGGCTCTGCGGATAGGCGTGATGGCAGCTGCATGAATGCATCCCAGTCCATCTTCCATAATTCCTGCGCCGTGCGATTGGCATAACAGAATACCGGATCAGCAAGCAGGTTATGCGACACCACTACAAACGGCGCATGGTAGAGCGTTTCGCTTATCTCCTGCGTAGCTGCAGGCGCAACAAGGTCACGCCCCGTCCAGTGACGAAAGCTATGGTTGAGATGCAAAATATAGGAAGATACTTCAGCGGCGCTGTAAGGCACTTACACGCGCCCAGAATTATGCATGTTAATTATACACGCTTGAAGATCAGCGATGCGTTGGTGCCACCAAAGCCAAAGGAATTGGAAAGCGCCACATCGATCTTGCGCTGTTTGGCTTTGAGCGGAACCAGATCAATGTCACAGCCATCTGATGGATCTTCGAGGTTCAGCGTTGGCGGAGCAACGTTATCACGGATGGAAAGCACCGAGAAGATCGCTTCTACTGCACCAGCCGCACCGAGCAGATGGCCAATGGCCGACTTGGTGGATGACATGGAAAGCTTCTGGGCATGATCGCCAAACAGGCGCTTTACCGCGCCCAGTTCGATTTCATCGCCCAACGGCGTGGAAGTGCCGTGCGCATTGATGTAATCAATATCGGTAATGTTCAGCTGCGCGCGCTTGAGCGCTGCGGTCATAGCGCGGTAGCCGCCATCACCCTCAGGGGACGGTGCGGTGATATGGTAGGCATCACCCGACAGGCCGTAACCTGCAACTTCCGCATAAATTTTTGCACCGCGCTTTTTCGCGTGCTCGTATTCTTCCAGCACCACAACGCCAGCACCTTCGCCCATAACGAAACCATCACGGCCCTTATCCCATGGGCGGGAGCCTTTTTCAGGCGTGTCGTTATAGCTGGTGGATAATGCGCGGGCAGCTGCAAAGCCTGCAAGGCCAAGGCGGCTAACAGTTGCTTCGGCACCGCCAGCAACCATCACGTCTGCATCACCCAGCTGGATGAGGCGCGCGGCATCGCCAATGGCATGCGCACCGGTTGCACAGGCCGTTACCACCGCGTGGTTAGGGCCTTTGAAACCAAATTTAATGGAGATCTGGCCAGACGCCAGGTTGATCAGGCATGCCGGAATGAAAAATGGACTGATGCGCTTGGGACCTTTTTCCTTAAGCAGGATCGCGGTTTCGCCAATCACGTTCAGGCCGCCAATACCAGAGCCGATCATGACACCGGTACGCTCACGCGATGCCTCGTCTTCCGGCATCCAGCCAGAATCCTGCACCGCCTGTGTCGCCGCACCGAATGCAAAATGGATGAAGTCATCCATCTTTTTCTGTTCTTTGGGAGTCACCCATTCATCAACGTTGAACTGGCCGGGCTCCGTACCACGGGGAACTTGCCCTGCGATACGTGCCGGCAAGTCCGATACGTCGATATGTGTAATAGCTGATAGGCCAGAGCGGCCTGCCAGGATGTTGTCCCACGTAGGTTTGACACCGCAACCAAGCGGAGTAACCAAGCCAATACCAGTGACAACAACGCGTCTCATGTGAACAGGTAAATCGCTAAATAATTAAGCGGCTTTAGCGTGCTGCTGGATGTAGTTTACTGCATCCTGCAGGGTAAGAATCTTTTCGGCAGCATCATCAGGAATTTCGATGTTGAATTCTTCTTCAAACGCCATAACCAATTCTACGGTATCAAGGCTGTCTGCGCCGAGATCGTCAATGAAGCTAGCTTCGGGCAACGCCTTGGCTTCATCTACGCCGAGGTGTTCAACCACGATTTTCTTCACGCGTTCAGCAATATCACTCATGATGTCCATCCTTATATTGTTTCAGTCAACGTATCTAATTATACGAGTCGAGGCGGAGACAATAGTGACCCGTTTAAAAACGTCAAGCAGTTCGATGGTAGGTAGCACAGGAAAAATGCAAATGTCCAGAAAAACCTACAGGATAGACGGAAATATACTTACGCGCCTACCGGGGATATTGGCATTTTAGTGTGCTTATACCATCAACATACCGCCGTTGATGTGCAGTGTCTGGCCTGTCATATAGCCCGATTCCTGGCTTGCAAGAAACAGTGCGCCAGCAGCGATTTCTTCTCCGGTACCCATACGGGCCAGCGGTATGTTCTGGTTTATGCGCGCCTTCTGGTCGTCAGTGAGCACATCGGTCATGCTGGTGGCAATAAAGCCCGGCGCAATGCAGTTTACCGTAATCCCGCGTGAGGCGATTTCCTGCGCGAACGATTTGCACATACCGGTGAGCCCGGCTTTGGATGCACAGTAATTTACCTGGCCGGGATTGCCGGACCAGCCCACCACGGAGGTGACATAGATGATGCGGCCATAACGGCGCTTCATCATGCCTTTGAGGCAGGCGCGTGTCATGCGGAAGCTGGCGGTAAGGTTGATGTCGATCACCTGCTGCCATTCATCATCTTTCATGCGCATGGCAAGGTTGTCTTTGGTCACGCCCGCATTGCAGATGAGAATATCCAGGCCGCCTAATTTTTCTTCCGCCTGCTTGACCAGTTCATCCACACTATCGAGTTTGGATAAGTCGCATGCAAGGGGAATGGCTTTGCCGGAAAACGCCTCTGCGTTGAGCGCTTCGAGTTTTTCCTGCCTGCTGCCCGAGATAGCAAGCTGCGCGCCTGCGGCTGCAAGTGCCTTGGCTACGCTGCCACCGATACCGCCTGTTGCACCTGTTACGAGTGCCTTTTTACCTGTCAGATCAAACATTATCTACTCCACGCGCGCAAAAGCTTCGAGATCGGCAGGAACGCCAAAATTCATACCTTCAATTTCCGGTGCGATACGCTTGCAAAGGCCAGTCAGCACTTTGCCTGCACCGATTTCCACTACGCGGGTGATCGATTCACTGGCGAGGTACATGACCGATTCCCTCCAGCGCACCATGCCGGTGACCTGCTCTACCAGCAGGCGGCGGATAGTGGCAGGATCGGATTCCATCTTCGCCGTTACGTTCGCAACTACTGGCACGCATGGTGCGTTCACGGTCGCAGCCGAAAGCGCATCAGCCATAATACCCGAGGCGGGGGCCATCAGCGGGCAATGGAACGGCGCGCTGACTTCCAGCATCAATGTACGCTTTGCACCGCGTGCCTTGGCAATTTCCATCGCACGCTCAACCGCCGTGCGCGTACCGCTTACCACTACCTGGCCCGGCGCGTTGTCGTTAGCCACGCTGCAGATTTCATCCTGCGCCGCAGCGGCAGCAATTTCAGCCGCCACGTCATAATCCACGCC
>JAGVKI010000066.1 GCA_020050695.1 Alphaproteobacteria bacterium
AGCGCCGGCAGCACCCGCGCAATCCAGCAAAAAAACGTCGCCTGCCGCAGGCGTCTACACGCTTGATGTCGGCAACCTGCATCCGGGTAAATACCAGCCACGTACACATTTCAACGAAACGGCACTGCTGGAACTGGCCGATTCGATCCGCACCAACGGTATCATGCAGCCTGTGGTAGTGCGCCCGTCGCCTAAACAGGAAGGCATGTATGAGATCATCGCGGGCGAGCGCCGCTGGCGCGCTGCGCAGGCTGCAAAGCTTGCCGAAGTACCGGTTATCATCCGCGACCTTACCGATAAACAGGCCTTAGAACTCTCCCTGATCGAAAACATCCAGAGGCAGGATCTCTCGCCGCTAGACGAAGCCAACGGCTATCAGCGCCTGATCGAGGATTTTTCCTACACCCAGGAAGAACTGGCCGGTTCGGTGGGTAAAAGCCGCAGCCATATTGCCAACCTGCTGCGCCTGCTTTCCCTGCCGGACGAAGTCAAGCAGATGATGGATAAGGGCGAACTGAGCATGGGCCATGCCCGCACGCTGATCGGCCTTTCCAATGCCACTGAACTTGCGCGTGAGATTGTGCGCAAGGGCCTGAACGTGCGCCAGGCAGAACAAGCCAGCCGCGATGCGCAAGGCGCCACCAAGAAAACCGTGAACCGCGTAGGCAAGGCCGTCGCTGGCCAGGTGGCAGGCGGCATGAAAGACCCGGATATTTTAGCGCTGGAAGAAAGCCTGTCTGAGAATCTGGGCATCCGCGTCAGCATCACCGACCGCGGCCAGTCCGGGGAAATCACCCTGGCCTATGACTCGCTGGTGCAGCTCGATGAGATACTGCGCCGCCTAAGCGGATCAATATAGCAAATAAAATCAGCTGGATAGCCCTGTCACAATTGACATGGTAACCCGTCATAGAACTTTCATATCTTGGCGGTTTGCCGCAGGCCATCTTGTGTTAGAATAAGCCTATAGAAAGCCATCTCTTTTTAGAGGAATACACCATGACCGACCAGCCAATGTCACCCGCAGACGTAGACGCACCACGCGAACAAACCGCACGCGGCTCTGCTCCTGACCCGCGCCGACCTATTGAAATCAATAGCGACAATACCGATGACATATTCCTTTTTGGCAGGAATCAACTGGGAATGCTCGACCGTAGCTCCGCCGGTTCAAAAGACCGCACCTTGCTCGGCGGCGATGAACCCGCTGCCATCAACCCCAATGCTGAACTGCAGATCACCGGCTCAAAAGAGGTCAAAATTGACCTGAAGAACGCTGCGCAAATGGAGTCCGAAGCCATCCGCATTTCAGCCGAAGAAGGCCGTGATTCCAAACTCACCATTATCACCGGTTTTACCGGCACCCCGCCGCTGCGTATTGACGATGGCAATGTCAGCGTACAAATGACAGGGCAGCAGGCGTTTGGCTTCCGTGGCAGCGCAGGCAAAGATGAGAATAACATCAATGTTACGTCTAGTATCACGCTGGCTAAGGATGAAGACGGCAACACGCTCATTCAGCGCGATGGCAAGACCATCATGACGGTAGAAAAAGATGCCAAGCTGGATATACGCGACGAAAAGGGCAATGTACTGCTCAGCGTCGATGGCAGCCTGAAACTCGAAGAGAACCAGAAAAACTTTGATAAAGCGCGCGAGAAGGCCTTCAAGCAGTTCCAAAAGGACATCGCCGATAAGGACAGCCCAAGCTACAATCCCGACATTGCAGGCAAAACCCTGAACTATGTCGCACAAGTAGCCGCACCCGGTACACCCGGCGCACAACCTGCGGCGCCCGAAGCACCAAATCCGATGTTGGAAGCGGCGCGAGGCCAGTTCCAGCAGCTTGCAAGCGGCGCGCAAAGCACTCTGCTCAGCGCAGGTAAGGACGTACTGACCACGGCCGTTACAGGCGTGCCCCGCATACCTGGTGCTGGTGGCAGGGGCCCGGTTTAAACTAGCGTAATTGCGTAATCTGAAGAAGCTTGCGGCTGCTTACGGCGGCAACTGGCATATCGCTTGTCTTGCAGGCAAGTTCAGCAGAAATCAATAATTGAAGCGCGCGCACGATCTGTTCATGCCCCCATTGCTGTACATGGCGGCTGAGAATGGGCACCTGCTTGAAAAACACCGGCGGACGCAGCGCCTGTATCACCTGGTCAGCGCTCATCCGCTCTGCCGCCATCTGCGCACGAATGCCGTAGAGACGGTTAAAATAACGCTGCAAGGCACGCAGATACACAACCGGGGACGTTCCCTCACGCAGTAATATCGTCAGCATGGCATCCAGCGAGGCAACATTGCGGTCAGCCACCGCATTGACCAGGTCATCCATATTGGTTTCACGGTTATAATCCACCAATACGCGTATATCCTGCACGTTCAGGCGCTTTTCCTCGCCCGCATAGGTCACCAGCTTTTCGAGTTCCTGGTAGGTGACGTAGCGGTCATTACCCAGCTGCTGCACGAGATAATCCATCGCCTCACGGTCAATCTGCACACCAGCAGCACCAAGGGTTTTGCGCACCACTTCCTGCACATCGCGCGCCTCATCCTTGTAGCAGGCGATACTTGCGCATTGAGGTTCTTTCTCAAACCAGCTGCGCAAGGACGAGCGCGCCGCCAGTTCATCGGAAGTGACAATCAGAAACACATCATCGTTGAAATATTCCACGGAGGCTTCCAGCAGCTTTGTCAGCTTATCACCGCCATCACGGATCATGATAACACGCTTGCCGCCCAGCATACTGATAGCCGACAATTCATCGCAAAGACGCGCCGGGTCGCCCAGCAATGTCGCCTCGGTAA
>JAGVKI010000139.1 GCA_020050695.1 Alphaproteobacteria bacterium
CGGTATTGCCCAGCCACTACGTGCGGCATTATCGGGTAAAACGGTTTCGCCCGGCGTATTCGAGGTTATGGAGATTCTCGATAAAGAAGAGTCACTTAGCCGCATAAAAGACGCCTGCTAAAAAGTTAAAATAACCCAATTTTTTTAACCTATTTAGCCCCGGGATGCGCTATAATAATAGCCATCAACGTGGGTATTTATGGCAAATTCCGATAGCAGGCCTTTCAATCCCGATGAAGGGGAAGAACTCTTATTTAGAGAGATGATGCCAACACCAGCAGCACCTGTTGGCGAACCTAAGATTGCGCCCGATGTCTGGTTTGCCCAGCTCGGCAGAGATCTGGTGCAACGCCTGAATAACCAGTTCCCAAGTCCGCGCATGACACAAGATGGTGTTAATGCCGCAATGGCAGCATGCACTAATGTCTATATCACTATGCTGCATGAAATGACCCCAGGCTCCTCGCCGCCAGAAACACCATATGTCGATGGCACCGTGGAAAGCATACTGCAACGCGATGGCATTGACCGCGCTGAAGCCGTGCAGATTACAGCGCGCCTGCAAGCAGAAATATTCAATTACATCACTGAACGCCAGGAACGCAGCGCAGAGGCCTATCAGGCTGAGGTCGAGCCTAACGCTGCGTATGTCCGCCTCAAACAGCGCGAAATGTACCGCATGCTGTCTACCACCCCATGGGAAGATGCAAAGGCTGTGGCTAGGCATCTGGAACTTGCGCCTTCTACCGCAGAACGCTTTACCCGCGAGTATGTGACGTACCTGAAAGAATCCAATAAACGGCATGTAGCAACTGCAAACCTGATGCCCAAAGTGATGGGGGTTGCAACCGACAGTTTTGATCCTTCCAACCGTATTGCAGAGGCACTGGAAGCGTCAGAAGCGAGCATGGAGAAAATGATAGCGATGCTTACCGCATCAGCAAGCCCCATTTTCCCGCAAGGCGAGCTGCGCGATGAAGCCGTGCGGCAATTCCTGGTGAGCACCCTGCACGGCCCCAATAAAGTAGAGGAACCCCACGGAAAATGTAAACTGGATGAGCCTTCGGACTATAGGTTTATTGTAGCAATCCGCCAGCAGATGGAAGCCAATCCAGATATGGCAAAGCGGTTCGATAACCATGTAAGCCTGCTGCAAACTATGGCTGACAACGTGTTGGATCCGAACAAAATATCTCAGTACACCAATACCTTAATCTATAAACAAGGGCGCGAACTTGCCGTTACCCTGCAGGAAGCTGGCATTGAAAACAGCCGTGAAGTGGCGGCCAGAATAGCTAATATCTTTACAAAACAGGTGAACCTGGTGCAATCTAGCGGCCCTGACAGCCACGCAAAAGCATAGAAAGACATTATTATGGCATTATTACCCCTGGTCATCGCCCCGGACGAGCGGCTGAAGACCCCATCACAACCTATCGATACAATCGATGACAGCATACGCGCGCTTGCCGCTGATATGTTTGACACCATGTATCATGAGCGCGGCATCGGCCTTGCAGCGGTACAGGTGGGCGTGCTCAAACGCATGCTGGTAGCCGACGTAACCTGGCGCGACGATGGAACGCCCGGCACGCAATATGTCATGATCAACCCACAAATCGTCAGCAAAGATGCAAATCTTCGCCGCTACAAAGAAGGCTGCCTGTCTTTCCCTGACCAGTTTGCTGATGTTACCCGCCCCGACGCTGTGCGTGTACGCTATCTCGACCTGGACGGCAAACAGCAGGAAGAAACCTTTGATGACCTGCTTGGAACCTGCATCCAGCACGAGATAGATCATTTAGATGGCATTGTGTTTGTTGACCATGTTTCCACGCTCAAGCGCGACATGATCCTGCGCAAGCTGAAGAAGCAGAAGAAGCTTGGCTATTTCGAGCCGCATGTGCATGGCCCGGATTGTAACCACGGGCACGACGACCATGATCATGACCATGCGCACGAGCATGAACATGTGCATGGCGAGCACTGCAATCACTAATTATCTCTGAGTCACCGATGCGCCTTGTTTTCATGGGAACGCCAGGCTTTGCCGTACCAACGCTGGCTGCGCTGCATGACGCGGGCCACGAGATTGTCGCCGTTTATTCGCAGCCGCCGCGCCCGGCAGGCCGCGGGCAGAAGGAAACGCCCTCGCCTGTGCATCAGTTCGCCTCTGAGCGCGGCATTCCCGTCTATACCCCCGTATCTTTAAAAACGCCTGAAGCGCAGGCTGAGTTTGCCTCGCACAAGGCAGACATTGCCGTAGTGGTCGCTTATGGCTTGCTACTGCCAAAGCCTATTTTAGAGGCTTACCCGCGCGGATGCATCAATGTGCACCCGTCCAAACTGCCGCGCTGGCGCGGTGCGGCGCCACTTCAGCGCACCATCATGGCAGGCGATAGCGATACCGCCATTGTCATCATGCAGATGGATGTGGGCCTTGATACCGGCGATATGCTGCTGACGCGTCATTATCCCATAGCAGCGGGCACCACCGCAGGCATGTTGCATGACCAGCTGGCCAAAGAAGCTGGCCCAATGGTAGTGGAAACCCTCAAAGGCCTTGCAGCTGGAAGCATTACCCCCATCAAGCAGCCGGAAGAAGGCGTGCTCTACGCCAAGAAGATCACCAAGGAAGAGTGCCGCATCGACTGGACGCAGCCCGCCTCTGAGATTCACCAGAAAATACTTGGCTTATCGCCTACACCCGGCGCTTATTTCTTACTTGGCGATGAGATGATCAAGGTCTTTGAAGCAACACGTGAGTTTTATTCCGGATCCGAAAAGGAAGGCACCGTTATTGATGATCAGCTGACCGTTGTTTGCGGAAATTTAACAGCGCTACGCCTTACGCTCTTACAGCGCCCCGGCAAGAAGCGTATGCAAGCCGATGAATTACTGCGCGGTTTTGCCATAACCCCTGGCATGGCGCTTGAATAATGCCGCGCTTTAAGCTCACCATTGAATATGACGGCAAGAACTATGCTGGCTGGCAAAAACAGGTCGACCGCGTCAGCGTGCAATCGTCCATTGCTGAGGCGGTATTTAAATTCTGCGGCCATGAGGTAGATGTAGTGGGTGCTGGCCGTACCGATTCGGGCGTACACGCCACCGCGCAGGTCGCCCATGTGGATATAAATAAAGACGTCGACGCGTTCAAAGTCATGAATGGGATCAATTTTTATCTCTTCAACCCTAATGGCAAAGAACCGTCGCAAGAAGATGAAAACCCAACGCAAAATCGTATTGCCATATTAAAGGCCGAAGAGGTCGGTGAAGATTTCAATGCGCGTTTTTCCGCCATACGCCGCCGTTATATTTACCGTATCCTCAACCGCCGCCCACGCCTGGGACTTGAAGCTGGGCGCGCATGGCATGTAGTAGAAGATCTGGATGCCAAAATCATGCATGAAGCGGCACAAATACTGGTCGGTCATCATGATTTTACCAGCTTCCGCGATACCCAGTGCCAGGCAAAGTCCCCCGAGAAAACACTGGAACAGCTAGACGTACAGCGCATTGGCGAGGAAATTCGCATCACCACTTGCGCGCGCTCCTTCCTGCATCATCAGGTACGCATCATGGCGGGAACATTGGCTATGGTAGGCAAGGGCCGCTGGACTAAGGATGACGTAAAAGCAGCCCTTGACGCACGCACACGTGCAGCAGGCGGCCCAACAGCGCCACCTGATGGCCTATA
>JAGVKI010000101.1 GCA_020050695.1 Alphaproteobacteria bacterium
AAAGGTCATATTGTACCATGTTGCTTTGGACTTAATGTGGCCACGGAAGGGATCTTTATACCCATTAGAGATAATCATGCCCATGGGAGAGTGGTGATAAATCTTGTAATAGGCAATACGCCCAAATGCTGCCCCGATACACAGGACTACAAGCAGCAATGCCATTATGATGCGTTTGTGAAGTAAATGATCGGGGGAAACCTGTTTGCGCCATAGCTGTATTAGGCAGATGGCAAAAACGCTGGCGAGCGGCACTAGTGCGGACGTTTTCACCAGCATCATGACCGCGCAGTGTATAAAGGCGGCTGCCAGATTTTTTGCATTCTGATTTTTATACCAGCAGAAGGCATGGTAGTAAGCGCCTGCCCACAAAGCGTGGGCCATGACTTCATTGCTTAGCCGGCAGGCAAGAACGCTCAGTAGCGGCCAGAAAAGCAGCGCAACATAACAGAGCCTTTGTAGCCAGGGATTGCTTAGGGCCATGCGTATTATCAACATGCCGTAAATCACAAACACTGACAGTGACACCAGCGAAACGCTGCGAGCGGCAATCATATAGTCAGTTCCCAGGTGCCTGCCTATAGTCTCAGCTGCTGCGGCAATATAATAATAGAGAGGCGGGTGATACGTAACCCAGCCGCTGTCTGGATGCGGCGGAATCCAGTTTCTAAGCATGTATTTGACATAGGCGATATGACCCCACCAGTCTGGTGCATAGTATGTCAGGGGAATATGGTAAAGGTTGTAGAGATATACGCATATGGCAACAGCAGCGGCGCCTATAACGAACCTGTCAAAGCGTAAGTGATACAGAATACAGCCAAACGCCCAGGCGATGATGATGTAGGTCAGGATGCGAGGTGCAAATACGTTGGTCTTTCCGGTATATAGCCTGGGCTCAACATTGAGGCCGTACTGGCCGCCCTGATAATCGGTAAGGTAGAAGTCAACCTGGTTATGTCCTGAGCGCAGGTAAGGCCGTAGGTCGAGTTCAAGCTTGCCCTGTTTTTTGCAAAGCTTTGCCTCGTTCTGGGGGGCTTGTTCTATTTCCTCGTTATTTACATGAATGGCTGTGATGCATCCCTGGGGCTCTATGTTCCAATGGGCTTGCTGAGGCTGGTAGCCAATAGTGTGAAGGGTAAATTTATACTGCTTCTGGAGGCCTTTTATGACATTGCCCGCGCTAAAAGCAGAATTGGCATTGTAGGGCAAAGCAATGGCTGCGGGGTGATCATCGGGGGCATCGGTTAGGTTGGTGAGCGATACATAGGTAATGCGATAGCTGCCCATGAGGTAAAACAGCACGTAGCCAAGCACCAGCAATGCGAGAATATTTTTCCCCCAAAGAAATGGTTTGATAGGAAGATTGCTCTGGCTTGTCATGCTGGTGCTAGCCTACCATTTCTGTAGAGACGGCATGGCGGCGCGCGCCCAGCACTGCGCCTGCCGATGCCAGCATAACGCTTGCAACCGCACCCCACTGCATGATCGTCAGGCGTTCATCCAGTATAATCAGGCCGGATAGGGCGGCAATGGCTGGTTCAACGCTCATCAGCACGCCGAATGTTTTTGCAGGCAGGCGTTTGAGCGCCATCATTTCAAGCCAATAGGGCAGCGCGCTGGAAAGGCAGGCGATCATAAGTGCGGTTGGCCAGAAAGACTGGTTCAGCAATTCGCTTCCTGCATGCGCAATTCCAATGGGGGTAACGGCCAGTGCGGCTACGGTCATTCCAATGGAGGTGACAATGCCGCTTGGAGCAAATGCGCCAGCTTTCTGACCGAAGATAATATAAAGCGCCCAGCAGACACCTGCTGCAAGTGCATATGCAATCCCTTGCCAGGGAAGGGCTGCCTGCGAATCTGTGGTGGGAAGCAGTGCCAGCACCCCGAGTGTTGCCAGTGCGATCCATATAAAATCAATGGGACGGCGTGAGGCCCATATGGCAACGGCGAGCGGTCCCATAAACTCAAGGGCAACGGCGATACCAAGGGGGATGCGCATGAGTGCGAGGTAAATGAGCACATTCATACAGCCCATGGAGAGGCCATAAAGCAGAAGAGGCAGAAGCGAAACCTTTTCAAGGCGTATGCGCCATGGCCTGCAGACGATACATAGTATGAAAGCGGCAAAGCATAGCCGGAGTGTAGCCGTACCGTACGCGCCGAGATCTCCCAGCAGTTGCTTGGCAATGGCTGCACCCACCTGAATTGAGAGCATCGCTGCAATAAGTACTGCAATTGGCAGGAGCAGGTCGCGTATGGCGTGCTGATTCATAGGGTGCTTCATAGGGCTTATCGTACTGCCAACATATTGACGATTTCTTAGCGAATATAAACTACTTTTGCTTTCCTAATACCTACCTGAACGATTGGGAGACTGGGCAGGCATATGATACGCGATGAGTTCGACCTTACGATCCACGGCCATACACTCAGGGCATGCTACCTTAGCCATAATTCCGCTGCCGCACGTAATCGGCCTACTTTAGTATTTTTACATGATTCGCTGGGCTGTATTGAATTATGGCGTGACTTTCCGCAAAAGCTGGCAATGGCCACAGGGTATAACGCACTTATCTATGACAGGCAGGGATATGGTAAGTCTGACCCGTTTTCCCAGCCGCGCACACTGAACTATCTGTTGGATGAAGCGCATATCCTGTCGCGCGTGCTTGAGCAGATGAATATTAATAAGGCTATTTTATTTGGCCATAGCGATGGCGGTTCTATCAGCCTTATCGCTGCGGCAGAATATCCGCAGATGGTGTCCTG
>JAGVKI010000202.1 GCA_020050695.1 Alphaproteobacteria bacterium
GTCTCGCCGTTGCCGGGAACCAGGCGCAGCACGTGTGCCGGGATGCCTGCCTGGTAGAATAAGGCTACCGCGCGCTTTGCAATCAGCGGTGTTTGCTCTGCCGGTTTTGCTACCACGCAGTTACCGGTTACAAGTGCAGCAGCCACCTGGCCGACAAATATCGCTAAGGGAAAATTCCATGGGCTGATGCAGCCAAATACACCGCGCGGATGAAGCGTCAGGTGATTGCTTTCGCCCGCTGGGCTTACAAGCGATTGCGGCTTGGCAAGGCCGCGTGCCTGCTGAGCATAATAGCGGCAGAAATCGGCTGCTTCACGCACTTCAGCAATGCCGTCTGGCAGTGTTTTTCCTGCTTCTGTGCAGCAAAGCGCTACCAGTTCTGCCATGTGCGCTTCGAGTATATCGCCCATCTTTTCTAATATAGCCGCGCGCTCTTCGGTGGATTTCTTTGCCCATGCCGGGAAAGCTGCGCGCGCTTCACCAATGGCTTTGTCCAGATCGTCGCGGCTGGCATCCGCTATTTTCTCAAGCGGCTTATCAAGAAACGGTTTGATGCTTGCCTGCAATGCTTCCAGTTGCGCGCGGTTGCCAAAATCAATGCCAGCGGAGTTTTTGCGGGCATCGCCATACAGGTTCGGGGGCAGGGGGATAGACATATTGTATAACTCCTGATGCAATTTGGTTGCCGCAACCGGGTCGGCCAGAATTTCTTCGGGGGTCTTGCTGTCGTCCATCAGCAAATGGACAAAAGAACTGTTCGCGCCGTTTTCAAGCAGGCGGCGAATGAGATAAGCCAGCAGGTCTTTATGTGCACCCACAGGCGCGTAAATGCGTGAGGCGACATCGCGCACCACCATATCGTGCAGGGCTTCGCCCATGCCATGCAGCCGCTGGAATTCATATGCTTTCTTTGCCCAGCCATATTGCTCTGCCAACTGCATGATCGATGATACCGTGCGCGCATTATGCGTTGCAAATTGCGGGTAGAAGGCTTCGCGGTATGACAGGATTTTATCAGCGCAGGCGAGATACGATACATCGGTGTTTTCTTTGCGCGTAAAGACCGGGTAGGATTCCAGCCCGCTTAGCTGCGCCCATTTGATTTCCGAATCCCAGTAGGCACCTTTGACCAGTCTCAGCGGAATGATGCGGCCATGTTTGCGCGCCAGCTTTGCCAGCCAGTCGATGACGTAAAATGCACGCTTCTGGTAAGCCTGCACTACAAAGCCAATACCGTTCCATCCGGCAAAGCGTTTGTCGGCTACAAGACGTTCGAGCAGCAATAATTCAATATCCAGGCGCGAGGCTTCCTCGGCATCAATAGCAACGGCAATGCCTGCCTCTTTTGCCTGCAATAGAATTTCGCTCAGGCGTGGCAGCAGTTCGTCCATCACGCGCTGTTGTTTGGTCAGGCTGTAGCGCGGATGCAGCGCCGAGAGTTTGACCGATATGCCCGGTGCTTCAAATAACGGGGTGCCTGCCGGAATGGTTTTGCCAATGCGTATAATGCCGCTGCGGTAGGATTTGACATACCCGATCGCCTGCTCGTCGCTGCGTGCGCCTTCGCCCAGTATGTCATAGGAAAAACGGTAACCGCGTTTCAAATAACCTGGGCTGTGATCAAGCGCTTCCTGCACGGTTTCACCCAGTACGAACTGGCCGCCGATCAGTTTCATCGCTTTTTTCAGCGCTTCACGGATGATCGGTTCGCCTGTTTTTGCCACCAGGTTTCTGAGCACTTTAAGTATGCCTGCCTGCCCATCCTGACCGAAATCAACCACCTTGCCGGTAAGCAGTAGTCCCCAGCTGGAAAGATTCACCAACCATGAGTCTCCGCTTCCTGTATAGCTTGCCCAGTCGCGGCCCTCGAAGGTGTCGCGTATCAATGCGTCGGCGGTGTTGCTGTCGGGTATGCGCAGCAGCGCTTCAGCAAGGCACATCAGTGCAATGCCTTCGGTGGTATCCAGCCCGTAAGCATTCAGGAATGCTTCAACGCCGTGGCCGATGCCGTCTTCGCGGATCTGCTGTGTCCAGCCTTTGGCGCGCGCCATGATAGGTGCTTCAAGCACCGACAGTTTTTCCACATGCGCAAGCAATACGCGCATGGCGTCGCTTTCATCGGTGAAAGCGTACTGGCTTATATCGAGTAAATCATTGGGTGCCGTACTCATAGGCTAAGGATGCTAGCAGGAGATACATGCTATGGCAACGGGCCCGTTGTTACAGGGCAGGTGTGGTGGTAACAGCTGGCGGATTGCTCTGGACGCGCTGCTGCCATGAAGCGTCAGTGGGGGCAGGCACGGTGCGTGATACTTGTTTTAACTTATCGTGCAGCAGCTTGCTGATGTCGTCGGCTTTCATCTGCGCTTCGGGCTGCGCCGAAAGATAGGCCGATACGCGCTGCACGAGCGCTTCCTGCACTTGCGGCGGCTGGGCGGCGATCATATGGGCGGAGGCATCGGCCAGTTTGCTCATGGCTTCGTGGCCTTCGTTGCTGTTATCGCTGTGGCCTTTGGACGAAAGCGACAGCATGCTATTGGCAAAAATATAGCTGCCTGCGGTAAGGAATTTAAGGCTTGAACTCCAGTTGCCCGGATGGGTTTTGCGGTCTTTGAGCGCGCCCATGATAAGGGCGGCATTGTTCAGGCCGTACAGGGTGCCCGATACGCGCAGCGGCTTTTCCTGCATCCATGAAACAGCCTTACCAATGATCCCTTGCGGCGGATTTTCCGGGTCGGGTTTTTTCTCTGGCAGCAGCAGGCCTGCCAGCGCGCCTGCGGTTACCAGTGCGCCGGAAACGGCGCTCCATTTGTTATTGCTTGCGCCTTTTCCAAATGCGCCGCCGATCATCTGCGCGCCGCCGATAGCGTAGGTGGCATTGAGCACTTCCGACGGGTGGGCGTAGAGGAATTCTTCGATGCGGTCTATGACGCCGCGCTGTTTATTGAGTATGGCGGTGGTCGGTTCTTTGGGGATTTCGACTCCCTGCTCGCGCAGGTAATCGCCCAGGCGCGCGCCCAGGATCTCCAGCATTTTATCGCTTTCGGGATTGCCGTAACGTGCTGCCGCAAGGCCGCCCGCTGCCCATAGTAATCCGGCAAAGGCTTCCTTATGGTCGCCGCGCGCAAGGCCTGCGCCAAACAATGCGGCGTCCCCTACCAGATAGCCATAACCAGCGACCTTGAGGCTGTTCTGTTTCATCGACTCGAACGTCGATGATGCCTCCGGTTTGCTGCTGCTATCGCTGCCGTTATCTGGCAGAAGGTTTGCCATCCGTATCTCCTGGTCATGGCTAATGGTTGGGCTAATGGTTGGGCGGATCGTTTTACGGTCTTACTCATTTTGTACTATACAGGGGTATTGTTACAGTTTAATGTCGGCAGCCAAGATAAATCAATATAAATAAAACAATATCTTAACAAGATACACCCAGGGGGATTTATGTTGCAGCAGGCATTCGAAGCGGTCGTCGGCGCACTGGCCAGTGTCCTGTTCTTCAATATTGGCGGATTTCCCTTTATCGTACTGTGGCTTATTGTGGCTGCATTCTTTTTCACTTTCTACCTGGGCGGTGTGAATTTCCGCCTGTTCGGCCACGCGCTCAAGGTCGCTGCCGGGCGCTATGACCGTAAAGACGATGCGGGCGAGGTAAGCCATCTGCAGGCGCTGCTTTCCGCGTTATCCGCTACGGTGGGGCTTGGCTCGATTGCTGGTATTTCCGTAGGTGTGGCCATTGGCGGCCCGGGTTCGATTGTATGGATTGTGCTGGCGGGCCTGCTTGGCATGGCCACCAAATTTGCCGAAGTCACCCTTAGCATGTGCTACCGCCGTATTGATGAAAATGGCAAGGTGTATGGCGGCCCGTTCCAATATATCCAGCATGGCCTGGAAGATATGGGTAAAGCCAAACTGGGCCGTTTCCTGGCGCTGTTGTTTGCGGTGTTCTGCCTTGGCGGCGCTATTGGCGGGGGCAATATGTTCCAGTCCAACCAGGCGGTCAAAATCATGACCCAGACGTTTGAGCCGCTGCGCGACTATGGCTGGATGCTGTCGCTGGGATTTGCGCTGTTGGTATTTGTGGTGCTGCTGGGCAGCATCAAGCGTATCGCCAAAGTGGCCGAAGCGATTGTGCCGATGAAAGGCATTTTATACCTCATCTGTGCCATTATAGTAGTGGGCGCTAATATTGAAAAATTGCCTGAAACCATCAGCCTTATTTTCAGCGAAGCCTTCACGGGATCGGCCGCTACTGGCGGGTTTATCGGTATGATTGCGGTTGCGTTCAAGCGCGCCAGCTTTGCCAATGAAGCAGGCCTTGGTTCTGCGCCGATTGCCCATGCGGCGGCGCGTACGCAGGAGCCGGTGCGCGAAGCGGCGGTTGCCTTGCTGGAGCCATTTTTTGCCGCGCTGATCGGTCTGCTGACCGGGCTTATGGTGGTGATTACCGGGGCCTATGCGGGTGCCTCTGCCGAAGACGGCGTCATGATCGCCAGCCACGCTTTCCAGAGCGTTGCGCCATGGTTTGCCATCATGCTTGCGGTGAATGTATTTTTATTCGCCTATTCCACCACGATTGGTTGGAGCTATTACGGCGAAATCGCATGGTGCTTCCTGTTTGGAAAGGCGCATGTGAAGCTGTTTTACGTGCTGTTCTGCACCGCCACTTTCCTTGGTGGTATCATGCATTTTGGGGTGGTGCTCGATTTCTCGGATTTACTGATTCTGGGCATGTCGTTTCCCAACATCATTGCACTCTACATGATGCGCTCGCGCATACGCTCGGAAATGCTGCAATACATGCGTTCCCTGCGTTCGTAAGTCAGCTTATAATTTTCTGATATATATA
>JAGVKI010000140.1 GCA_020050695.1 Alphaproteobacteria bacterium
CCCCACCATGCGTCGATGCCGTTATCCATGCAGGCTTTGCCCGCGTAGTTATTGCCTGCAGCGATCCAAACCCCAATGTTAACGGCCAGGGCATTGCTAAATTACGGGCGGCGGGCATTGAGGTCATTGAAAACATATGCCTGAGAGAAGCAGAAGAACTCAATTGCGGTTTTATTTCGGTTATCAAACGCGGCAGGCCGTTTATCAGTTTGAAAGTGGCAACCTCGCTGGACGGAAAAATTGCCACCTCCGCCTCTGAAAGCCAGTGGATCACTGGGGAGGCTGCACGCCATTACGGCCATAGCTTACGCAGCCAGTATGATGCGATCGCCACCGGTATCGGTACCGTGCTGGCGGACAATCCACAGCTTACCTGCCGCACCCCAGGACGCGAGGATAAATCGCCCGTACGCGTGATATTCGACAGCAAACTGCGCCTGCCCGAGACCAGCCAGCTGGCACAAGGCGCACGCGCCGTCCCCGTATGGGCAATCTGCAATGAATCAATTAAAAACAGTGCCTTATCCGATAAAGGGGTGGACATCTTGCCCTGCGGCGGCGATGGGCGTCCAGACATAGAAAAAGCAATCCATATCCTTACTGAACGCGGCATTACGCGCCTTTTGGTGGAAGCGGGCACAGGATTATCCACCGCTTTCTTGCTAAGCGGATTGGTTGATCGTATATATTGGTTCAGGGCGCCGCTGGTCATCGGCAATGAAGGCCTGGCAGCATTTGGAACGGGTTTTCCTTCCGCTCTTTCTGAGGCCATGCGCTTTCATATAATTGACCATGTAGCGCTTGCACCCGATAGTTTGGATATATTAGCCAGATAAGTTGAGATCATGTTTACCGGCATCATACATCACATAGGCCGCATCGAAAGCGCGCAAACGCAAGGCGACCTGAAACTGACCATCGCATGCGACTGGCCTGAAAGTTCTCTCGCGCTTGGCGAATCCATCGCATGCAATGGCGCATGCCTTACCATTATTGAAAAAGGCACCCTGCCTTCTGGCAAAAGCTTCTTTACGGTGGAACTTTCTGCGGAAACGCTGACCTGCACCGCGCCGCGCTGGAAGCAGGGCGATGCCTTGAACTTAGAGCGCGCCATGAAGCTTGGCGATACGCTCGATGGCCATATGGTCAGCGGCCATGTCGATGGTATTGCCACCATCCATTCGGTTACCGACAGCGGTGATTCACACATTGTTGCCATCGACGCACCTGCTGCGCTATCCTGCTATATTGCAGAAAAAGGTTCGGTAACGCTCGACGGCGTTTCACTGACCGTCAACAAGGTGGAAGCAAGCCGCTTCTACGTAAATATTATTCCGCATACCTGGAAAGTGACTACCCTTGGCCAACGCAAGGCAGGTGACAACATCAATATTGAAATCGACCTCATCGCCCGCTACGTAGCAAGGCTGCTAGGCCGTAAGGAGACAGACCATGCCGCATAGCCAGTTATCACCTATTGAAGAAATCATCGAAGAAGCACGCAGTGGACGCATGTTCATACTGGTCGATGATGAAGACCGTGAAAACGAAGGCGACCTGGTGATACCTGCGCAGTTCGCAACACCCGAGGCCATCAACTTCATGGCCAAGCATGGGCGCGGCCTTATCTGTCTTTCCATGACGCGTGAGCGCGTAGAGCATCTCGGCCTGAATTTAATGTCACGCGATAACAGTTCCCGCCACCAGACGGCATTTACCGTTTCCATCGAAGCGCGTGAAGGCGTAACCACCGGCATTTCCGCCGCCGACCGCGCACGCACCGTGCAGGTTGCTATCGACCCATCTAAAACCGCTGCCGACATCGGTTCGCCTGGCCATGTATTTCCGCTGGTCGCAAAGGATGGCGGCGTACTGGTACGCACCGGACATACCGAAGCAGCGGTAGATATTTCACGCCTTGCAGGGCTTAACCCATCGGGCGTTATCTGCGAAATCATGAATGACGACGGCACCATGGCGCGCCTGCCCGACCTGATTGTATTTGCCAAACAGCATGGCCTTAAAATCGCCACCATTGCCGATCTTATTTCCTACCGGCGCCGCTCGGAAAAGCTGGTGACCCGCGTAGTGGAAAGCAATTTTGAAAGTCATTTCGGCGGCAAGTTCCAAATGATCGTCTATACCGCTACCCATGAGTATGCTGAGCATATTGCACTGGTCAAAGGCAAGATCGCCCCCAGCAAACCGGTGCTGGTGCGCATGCACGCACTCAACCTGCTGCAGGACGTGTTTGCCGATGCAGGTGGAATCCATGACATGCTGCAGGCCTCCATGCAGCAAATTGCCGATAACGGCAGCGGCATCATTGTGCTGATACGCGAGCCCATCCGCACCTCGGTATCTGACCGCCTGCGCCTGCGCCTTGGCAAAGACCCGGTAGCCCCTACTGACCTGCGCGATTATGGCATTGGCGCCCAGATACTGCTCGACCTTGGCGTGCGCGACATGGTACTACTGTCCAATTCCAAACGCGCTGTTATCGGGCTTGAGGGCTACGGACTTACTATCTCCGGCTATGAACCAGTAAAACTATAATTATAGGCAAGACATGGACCATATTCTTATTGTTTCAGGTCGTTTTTACGATCATATCTGCGATGAACTGGTGCGCGGTGCCAGCGAATTCCTGAATGGAAAAGCAAGCTTCAACGTCATTAGTGTGCCCGGCGCACTTGAGGTGCCCTCTGTCATTCGTTATGCCATCGCCGCTAACAGCTATGACGGATTTGTCGCGCTTGGCTGCGTAATTCGCGGTGAAACCTCACATTACGAAACGGTTTGCCATGAAAGCGCACGTGCGCTCAGCCTGCTTACCTTGCAGTTCAATGCGGCTATCGGTAACGGTATCCTGACGGTGGAAAACGAGCAGCAAGCGCTGGTGCGCGCCAATGTGAATGACGGCAATAAAGGCGCAGGCGCTGCCGCAGCCTGCCTGCGATTAATCGAACTGAAAAAACAATTTGGCCTTGGAAGGCGCCCATAAACATGCCTGAAAGCGCAAAAAAAACCACAGCCCCGGCCAATCCGTCACTTCAGAAAAAAAGTGCCGCGCGTGTCGCCGCCGTGCAATGCCTTTACACCCAGTCCTTCCATGAGCGTAAACAGTCGCCGGAAAAACAGGTGGAGATACTAAAGGCACGCCTTAAGAATAACGAAAATGAACAAAAGCTGGTGGTGGGAAAATCCATCGAGCCGAACTACAAGCTGGTAGAAAGCCTGCTTGCAGGCATTGATGAAAACCTCGATGAGGTCAATCACCGCCTGCAAGGCACCATTAGCGAAAAATGGTCGCAGGAGCGCATGAGCCCTGTGCTGGTAGCTATTTTGCAGTGCGCTATTTACGAATTGTTTTTCGGCAAGGAAATCAGCACCAAAATCGTAATTGATGAATATACCAAACTGTCGCGCATGTTTTTCTCCGATGCCGAAGTGGATTTTGTCTACGGGGCGCTATCGGCGCTGGTGCAACGTTACCACCAGTAGCATGTCATGGATGAATTCGATCTCATCCGCCAGTATTTTGCTCCCTTAAGCCAGGGCTTCGACGGCAGCCTGGGTCTTACCGACGACGCAGCTATACTGCCTTACATTCCCGGCCATGATCTTATTGTCACCAAGGATGCCCTCAGCGAGGGTGTTCATTTTTTTGGCACGGAGCCTGCCTACCAGATCGCGCAAAAAACGCTGCGCGTGAACCTGTCAGACCTTGCAGCCATGGGCGCCAAACCGCTGGCCTATTTTCTGGGTATCATGCTGCCGCGTGAAACCGAGCAGGCATGGGTGGCTGAATTTGCACGCGGACTGGCTGAAGACCAGCAGGCCTTTGGAATCTATCTTGCAGGCGGCGATACCATTTCCACACGCGGCCCCCTTTCCTTTTCTATCACTGCTATAGGGTCAGTGCCGCAGGGACGCAGCTTAAAGCGCAGCCACGCCCAGCCGGGCGATCTTATTTTTGTCACCGGCACGCTTGGCGACAGCGCGCTTGGCCTTCGCCTGCTCAATGGCAGCATCGAAACATTACTGCCAGATGATGCGAGGCATTGGCTTGAGAACCGTTATTTCCTGCCGCAGCCTCGCCTGGAACTGGGCAGCAGGCTTATCGGCCATGCCAATGCCTGCATGGACATATCGGACGGGTTGATGCAGGACCTTACCCATATCTGCAATGCTTCCGAAGTGGGCGCAATTTTAGAGAAACAGAAACTGCCTGTAAGCGCCGCCGCGCAGCAATTGCTGCAGCAGGATGATACATTGTGGCGACATGTGCTGACGGGCGGCGATGACTATGAACTGCTCTTTACCGCACCCGCCAGCCAGCATGTGGCCATTGCGGCGCTGGCTGCTGAACTACAGGTGCCCCTTAGCGTCATTGGCGCAATCGAAGAGGGCCAGGGCGCAATCGTGCGCGATGAACAGGGTAATGCCATAACCTTCAGCAAGCCCGGCTTTAATCATTTTATATAAGAGCAGTTCCGCTGTTAAGCAGCTTCGCTGACACGCCCCAGCTGCAACTGGCGGTAGGAAATGGCCTCGGCCACGTGCGGCTGCTTGATCATATCGCTTTGATCTAAGTCAGCGATGGTGCGCGCCACACGCAGTACGCGGGTATAGCCGCGCATGGAAAGACGCAGCTTCTCGGTAGCCTGCTCCAGCATCGCTTTTCCCTTATCGTCGGACTGCACCAGATCATGCAAACGTTCACCCGATAGTTCCGCATTGATACGTTCTTTCATACCCAGCTTGGCAAAGCGCGCCTTTTGCATCTGGCGGGCAGCGGCTACGCGGGCAGCCACACTGCTGCTTTCCTCGCCGGGTTTGGTGCTGAGCATTTCAAGCGTTGCAACTTCCGGCACTTCAATGGTGATGTCAAAACGGTCAAACAGTGGGCCGGAAATTTTAGACTGGTAATCACCACCACAGCGCGGCGCTTTATTGCAGGCACGCTCAGCATCGGCAAGATAGCCGCAGCGGCAGGGATTCATGGCGGCCACCAGCTGGAAGCGCGCAGGGTAAGTCACATGCGCCTGCGCGCGTGCCACGCTGATGCGCCCCGTTTCCAGTGGCTGGCGCAGCGATTCAAGCACCGCGCGCTGGAATTCAGGTAATTCATCCAGGAATAATACGCCGTGATGCGCGAGCGATATTTCGCCCGGCAGCGCGCGCTTACCGCCACCAACCATGGCTGCCATGGAACTGGAATGATGCGGCTCGCGAAACGGCCTGCGCGAGCTAAGGCTGCCGCTTTCCAGCTTGCCTGCAATACTGGCGACCATACTGGCTTCTAAAATTTCGGAGGCATCCATCAGTGGCAATATGCCCGGTATGCACGATGCCAGCATGGATTTACCTGCGCCCGGCGGGCCAACCATCAGCAGGTTATGACCGCCCGCGGCGGCAACTTCCAGTGCGCGCCGCGCTACATGCTGGCCACGTATTTCGCGCATATCGGTATAACGCGCCGGATTAACCTGCGTATCGCATTGCGGGGCCGAAAGCACCTGCGTGCCTTTGAAATGATTGATAAGCGCCAGCAGTGACGATGGCGCCAATATGCCTTCCAGACCGGACCATGCGGCTTCCGGGCCATTGGCCTGCGAGCAGATAAGACCTTTGTCTTCACCAGCCGCATGCAACGCCGCAGGCAGAACGCCAGCCACCGGCAGCAGCCCACCATCGAGCGATAATTCACCCAGCGCCACATAGCCCGCGAGTTCATCGGCAGGCAGCACCCCCATGGCAATCAGCATACCAATGGCAATCGGAAGATCGAAATGGCTGCCTTCTTTTACAATATCGGCTGGCGCTAAATTCACCACGATGCGCTTTACCGGCATAGACAGCCCCAGCGCATGAATAGCGGCGCGCACACGCTCCTTAGATTCACCTACCGCTTTATCGGGAAGCCCTACAATGGTAAATGACGGAAGACCCGCCACCATCTGCACCTGCACATCAATGGGTCGTGCTTCAATGCCTTCAAAGGCAACGGTTGCTACATGCGCGGTCATGCGGCTATCACTCCTGCGCTTGCCAGCATCTGCTGGGTTTCGGTAAGCGGGAGTCCCACCACATTGGAAAACGAGCCGTTGATAGAAGGAATAAACGCGCCGCTGCTGCCCTGAATAGAGCAAGCACCGGCTTTGCCCTTCCAGTCACCGGTGGCGATATAGTCTTTAATCTGCTTATCGGTAAGACGCGCGAAACGTACCGTGGTAGTTACCAGCTTCTGGCGTGCTTTGCCCTTATGCACCACACACACAGATGTATGCACACGGTGGCGGCGGCCAGAGAGCAGCTGCAAGATGGCAAAGGCCTCAGCTTCATTTTCTGCCTTGCCTATGATGCGCCTGCCAAGGGCAACCGTGGTATCGGCAGAGAGCACTACGCAATCAGGATGTTGCTGCGCGATCGCTTCTGCCTTCTGGCGAGCGACACGCTGAACATAGATCGTGGGTATTTCGTTTTTGTAGGGGGTCTCATCTATATCGGCGGGAAGCACCTGATCAGGCGTAACACCGATTTGTTTGAGCAGTTCAATCCGCCGGGGAGATGCAGATGCAAGAATAAAACGAGCCATAGCCTCCCTAGCCTAATTACTATTTTTCGCGGAACTTAATGCGCCCTTTGGTCAGGTCATAGGGGGTCATTTCCACAATCACCTTATCGGCAACCAGTACGCGGATGCGGTTTTTGCGCATGCGGCCCGAGGTATGGGCAATCACGAGATGGCCGTTCTCCAGCTTCACGCGGAAGGTGGCGTTTGGCAGCAGTTCGGTAACAACACCAGGGAATTCAAGTAGTTCTTCTTTTGACATAGTCTGTACGTTATATCCTTAACTTTTATAAAAGGGGTTATATCACTTAATATGCAAAACGCAAATAAGAGTAAACAAACGGCGAGAAGTTGGAAAATCTATTGTAATTCGGTCTTTTAGCATGGATTGCAGCACTTCCGAGCCTTCGTTATGCACTCCGCGCCTGCCCATATCAATGGCTTCGATTTTCGTAGGGCTGGATTTGAGCGCCTCATAATAGCTTTCGCAAATGATGAAATAGTCACGGATAATGCTGCGCAGCGGCTGCATGGATAGGGCCAGCCTTGCCGTTTTCCCGGTTTCTACCGCTTTAATATCAAAAGCGAGCCTGCCTTCTTCAATGCTAAGCTTTAAATCATAGGGACCGCATTTAAGGCAGGTAGCCTCAAACCTATTTTCATGCAGCAAATCAGCGATAGCAACATTGCGCTCATGCTCAGCTTCCGGCGAGCGGCGCTTTACGCTGCCTTCATCCATGGTGATGGTGGCGATGCGCTCGCTGGTCATGAACATAACCTCATATGGGGCGCCTTATGGTCACTGAGCGGCCATGGGCATCGAGCCCTTCGGTGGTAGCCAGCACATCAGCATAACCGGAGAGTTTGGAAAGGGCCTCAGGCGAGCAGCCAATGATCGAAGTGCGCTTGATGAAATCGAACACCGAAAGCCCCGAAGAAAAACGCGCCGTGCGCGAGGTCGGAAGCACATGCGAAGGCCCTGCGATATAATCGCCTATGGCTTCCGGCGTATGGCGGCCAAGGAATAATGCACCGGCATGCACAATGTGCGGTATAAAGGCTTCAGGGTTTTCAACCGCCAGTTCAACATGCTCCGCAGCAATGACATTGGCGATTTCGCAGGCTTCATCCCATGACTGCACGAGAATGATCGCACCAAAATTTTTCCAGGAAGGCTCTGCAATGTCGCGGCGCGGCAAGGTTTCGAGTTGCTTGGCTACCTCTGCTTCTACCGAATTTGCAAACTCTGCATCATCGGTAATCAGTACCGACTGCGCTTCCTTGTCATGCTCTGCCTGCGAGAGCAGGTCAGCGGCGATCCATGCCGGGTTATTCTGATTATCCGCCAGCACCAGAATTTCGGATGGCCCGGCGATCATATCGATACCCACCTTGCCAAACACCTGGCGCTTGGCCTCTGCCACATAGGCATTGCCGGGGCCAACGATTTTATCTACCGCAGCGATAGACTGCGTGCCATAGGCCAGCGCAGCAACGGCCTGCGCACCGCCGATTTTATAAATTTCTTCAATGCCTGCCACGTGGGCCGCGCCCAGCAGCGCGGGGTTTAAATGCCCATCGGGCGCAGGAACCACCATGACCAAACGCTGGGCGCCCGCCACTTTTGCCGGAATTGCATTCATCAGCACCGAACTAGGATAAGCCGCAAGACCGCCAGGAACATACAGCCCCACCGAATCAATTGGGCTCCAGCGATGACCCAGGCGTACGCCCAGTTCATCGGTGTAATCCAGATCAGGCGGCATCTGGCGCTCGCTATATTCACGAATACGTTTGGCAGCTACTTTAAGTGAGGTAATCAGTTCCGGCTGGCACAGGCTGATGGCATTTGCCATTTCTTCAAGCGTCACGCGGATGGAATCATGCGTGGCTTCAAAGCGGTCAAACTTAGCTGTGTATTCATAAAGGGCATTGTCGCCGCGAACGCGGACCTGTTCAATGATGGTGCGCACCGTATCGCTTACCTCTACTGCGTGCGAATCGCGCATGGAAAGAAAGCGCTTGAACGCTACTGGAAAATCCGCCTGCTGAGTTGACAGCTTAACTGGCATAATGGGGGGCATAAAGGGGGGCATCCACCGCCTCACGGAAGCGGTCAATAAGGGTGCTGATTTCACCGCTGCGCGTTTTGAAAGCGGCGCGGTTGACGATCAGGCGTGAGGACACATCGCAGATCACCTGTGTTTCTTTAAGGCCGTTAGCCTTTAGTGTTTTTCCGGTGCTGACCAGATCGACAATGCGCTGCGCAAGACCCAGCGAAGGCGCCAGTTCCATAGCGCCGCCCAGCTTAATGCATTCCGCCTGGATACCGCGCTCAGCAAAATAGCGACGTGTCAGGTTCGGGTATTTGGTAGCAACACGCACATGGCTTACGCGCGCCAGGTCGTCCTGCGGCGGCATATCTACCGGCTCAGCCAGCGACAAGCGGCAATGGCCAATTTTCAGATCAAGCGGCGCATAGATGTCGCTATAGTCAAATTCCATCAGCACATCGCTTCCGGCAATGCCTACATGAGCAGCGCCAAACGCAACAAAAGTGGCCACATCGAAGCTGCGCACACGTATAATGCTGATATTGGAACCCTGGCAGGAAAACTGCAGCTGGCGCTCGCCATCGTCAAAAAAAGACTGCTCAGGAGTGATGCCCACTTTTTTGAACATAGGCACTAATTCTTCAAGGATGCGTCCTTTAGGGACCGCTATAACAAGACCGGAAGCAGATGACATTACGCTGCCTCAACCTTGCTTTGCGCATGATGATGCGAAGTAATACGCTCGATCTTCGCACCGCAGCCTGCGAGCTTTTCTTCCAGGCGCTCATAGCCGCGATCAAGATGGTAGACGCGGTGAATAACCGTCTCGCCTTTGGCAGCCAGCGCTGCAATTACCAGCGACAGAGATGCGCGCAAATCCGTTGCCATCACTTCTGCGCCGCGCAGTTCATTTACACCGCGAATCATGGCCGAGGAACCATGCACCACAATTTTTGCGCCCATGCGTGTCAGTTCCGGCACATGCATATAACGGTTTTCAAAAATCGTTTCAGTAATCATGGATGCGCCGTCAGCAAGACTCAGCAGCGCCATCATCTGTGCCTGCATATCGGTTGGAAAACCAGGATATGGCTGGGTCATAATATCAATACCCTGAATACGGTCGGTGGTACGCTTTACCATAACGCCGCGCTCAGTCGCAGTAACGCTGATGCCGGCAGCCATGAATTTTTCAATTACCGCATCGAGCAGATCAACGCGTGCGCCCAGCAGTTCCACCTGCCCGCCGGTAATACCAACAGCCGCAATAAACGAGCCGGTTTCAATACGGTCAGCAACTACCGTGTGATGGCAACCACCGAGTTTATCCACGCCGGTGATTCTGATTTCATCGGTGCCGATACCTGTAATTTGCGCACCCATTTTCTGCAGGCACTCAGCAAGGTCAATCACTTCCGGTTCGCGGGCCGCGTTATGAATTACGGTTTCGCCGTCAGCGAGCGCCGCAGCCATCAGGATATTTTCCGTAGCACCTACCGACACTTTTTCGAAGCGTATGTTCGCGCCCTTTAATTTACCCGCCACCTTGGCATGTATGTAGCCATCGCGCAGCTCGATTTCCGCGCCCATTTCTTCCAGCGCTTTAAGATGCATATCAATAGGACGCGTGCCAATCGCGCAGCCGCCCGGAAGCGATACACGCGCCGCGCCAAAGCGCGCAAGCAGTGGCCCCAGCACCAGTACCGACGCGCGCATGGTGCGCACCAGTTCATATGGCGCAGTGAGGTTTGCCACCTGCGATGCATTGAGCGAAAGGATGCGTCCCCCGCTGATCTGGCCAGCCGGGTCCTGCTTTACCTTGCCGCTGCCTTCCATGCTGAGTTCAACG
>JAGVKI010000006.1 GCA_020050695.1 Alphaproteobacteria bacterium
AACTCCAGGCACTGATGAAACTTCCCGAAAGCAGTGTCATCGGCAAAACGGACATGGACTTCTTTCCAAAATCGTATGCAGAAGCGTTTCGCAGCAACGACCTGATGGTGATTGAAAAAGGCGTTTCCATAGAGTTTGAAGAAAAAGCGCCTCATGACGATGGCGACCATATTTACCGCACTGTTAAATTCCCCCTCTACGATGCAAACCGCCAGATATATGCCATATGCGGCTTGTCGACTGACGTTACTGACCGCAAGAAGGAAGAAGCCGCAGCGGCGTTACTGGCGTCCATTATTACCACGTCTGAAGATGCCATTATCAGTGAGAATTTAGAGGGCATCGTTACGTCATGGAACTCAGGGGCAGAGCATTTATTCGGTTATAGCAGCGAAGAAATGGTGGGACAGCATATCAGGCGGATTATTCCGCCTGAACGCATCGGCGAAGAAACCGAATTACTTAAACAACTAAAAAACCGCAAAGCGATACGGGGATTTGAAACTTTCAGCGTTACCAAGGACGGGCGCACCTTAAATATATCACTTACCATGTCGCCTATGTATAATGCAGCTGGCCAGATGATCGGCGTATCACGCGTAAAACGTGATATAAGCCAGCAAAAGGAAGTGCAGGCACAGCTGCTGAAGTACACATGGGAACTGGAACGAAGCAACCAGGAACTCGATGATTTTGCCTATATTGCATCCCATGACCTGAAAGAGCCTCTACGCGGTCTTTTCAATCATGCCTCTTTCCTGCTGGAAGATTATGCGGAAAAACTCGATGACGATGCAAAACACCGCCTGAACCGCCTTTCCACGCTGGCACAGCGAATGGAATACCTCATCAATGACCTGCTGTATTTCTCGCGCCTTGGCCGCACCCAGCTTGCCATACGCGATAGCGACCCCAATGCAATGGTGGAGGAAATCCAGCAGATGCTCGATGGTGTATTGCAGGAATATAATGCCTATATCACGGTGCCTAAGCCCATGCCTAACCTGGTTTGCGATAAGCCGCGTATTACCGAGGTGTTTCGCAACCTGATTACCAATGCCATTAAATATAATGACAAGCCAAAACGTGAGATAGAAGTGGGTATGCTGCCAGAAATGCAAACCAAAATTGGAACACAAAAGAATGTGTTTTACGTCAAGGATAACGGCATAGGAATCGCAAAGGAATTTCACGAGGAAATATTCAGGATATTCAAACGACTGAATAAGCCCACAAATGACAAGGAAGGTAGCACAGGGGTCGGTTTGACATTTGTCAAAAAGATCATTGAGCGTCATAATGGCCATATATGGCTCGAATCTGAACCGGGTGTAGGATCAACTTTTTATTTCACGGTAGGGAAAAAGACCCATGAATAGCAAAGACATTAATAATCTAGCCAGCAAGCCTCAACCGATCCTTTTCGTAGAAGATAGCGAAGATGATTATGAAGCCGCTGTGCGCGCATTTAATAAAGTGAATCTCCACAATCCCGTAAACTGGTGCCGCTCTGGCAGTGAAGCATTGGATTTCCTGGCGCAAAGAGGAGATTACGCCGATCCGGAAAAAGCACCAAGGCCAGGGCTCATACTGCTCGACCTGAACATGCCAGGCCTTGATGGCCGCAAGACATTGCAGATGATTAAGCAGGACGCAAAATTACGCGACATTCCTGTTATTATTCTTACGACCTCCGCCGACCAGCGTGATATTGAGCACTGCTACCAGATTGGCGCCAACACCTATATTCAAAAACCTGTCAGTTTTGATGGGCTGATTGATGCGATTAAGCGCCTGAAGGAATATTGGTTTGAGGTAGCCATACTGCCTCGCAAATCTGCTCTATGAGCGAACGTATGCACATACTCGTTATTGATGATAACGAAGATGATCGCTTTTTATATAAGCGCACTCTGCGTTCTATCTTCAATGAGGCTGTGCATGTGCTCGAAGCGCAGGATGGGGATGCCGGGCTAAAAATACTGGATGAACAGAACCCGGCCTGCGTATTGCTGGATTACTCGCTGCCAGGGCGCGACGGTATCGAAGTGCTCAAGCGCATCCACAGTATGCATCCCTTTGTACCGGTTATCATGCTTACCGGGCAGGGCAATGAAAAAGTAGCAGTGGCCGCCATGAAGCACGGCGCGCAGAACTATATTGCCAAATCCAATATTACCCCCGAGACGCTGGAACACATCATCCATATGGGGATTGAGCACTGCATGATGCAAAAACGCATTCATGAGCAGCGCACGTCACTGGAAGTCTTTACCCGCGCACTCGCGCATGACCTGAAAGAGCCAGCGCGTACCGTGCGCTCCTTCGTGGAAATGCTCGATCATTATGAAAAGCTGAGCGAAAAGGGGCATCTGTATTTAAGCCATATCCAGCGTGCATCTGAGCGCATGCTGATGCTGATTGATACGGTGTTTCTCTATACCCGCCTTGACGACCCAAGCCAGATGGCGCGTGAGACCTGCGATACGGCAAAAGTACTTCAGGAAGTAAAAGATAATGTGGCGCAGTTGATCAATGAGAGCAGCGCCAGCGTTACCTCGTCCTGCCTGCCGATACTATATGCCAATAACACGCAGATGATGCAGCTTTTCCAGAATCTGATCTGCAATGCCATTCATCACAGCAATAACCCCGTTACGGTGCATATCAACATTACAGAACTGTCGGGTGCCTATCAGTTTGAAGTAAAAGATAATGGCCCGGGTATTGACCCCGCACATCTTGAAAAAATATTCGAACCCTTCAAGCGCCTCAGTAGCGGCGAGATTCAGGGTAGCGGCCTGGGCCTTGCCATCTGCAGGAAAATTGTTGAATCCCATGGCGGTAAAATCTGGTGCGAATCGAAACCAGGGAAGGGGACAAG
>JAGVKI010000026.1 GCA_020050695.1 Alphaproteobacteria bacterium
ATGGCGGTAAAGAACCCGGTGATATTCACTTTAGGATAATACAGCGATAATAAGAGTATCTGCCCTAGAAAAATATAGTTCCAGGAAACATTGCGCCGCCTTGCAATAGTCGCCAGCATTATACACACCAACAGCATGCCAATACCTGCATCCAGGATATTCAGGCTTTCATTCCTGCTTGCAGCCAAAACCAGCGCATGCAGGAAGCTTTGCCCGCCAAGGCTGCTTTCTATGCGGCGCTCGTTAAACGGGTCAGCGCCAATGCTGCCCGACTGAAGCATTTTGTTAGGGAACACAAGATAGGCGTAAGCATCATCATGGCTATTGAACCCCCAGGTCTTCCCAGCGTTTGGCCCGTACGACCATGCATTGGCTATAAACGCAACTATCAGCATCAGCAGGGTGATACAGAATAGCAGACAGGTAGCCGGGTTTTTTATGGATAGGGAAAAATCGCGGACGCATTTCTTTACATGTAGACGGTTGACTGCAGCCTCATAGACAGCAAATCCAATTCCCAGGAGAACGAGTGATATGCATAAAGAAGCAGAAACGATCCCGAGCAGATTGAGCGGGCCGCCCAAAAGAACCAGGAAAGCCATGCCAAGCACTGCTTTATGGCCAAAGGCCAAGGCTTTTTCTTTGTCACACCAGCGTGCAGCAAAGTATCCCCAGCCAATAAAGGCCGCAAAAACTGACAGCCCCCATGCTATAGACAGAAAATATGGATGGGGTATCCCTAATATCCCCATGCAGTCTTACCAGATCATCTGCTGGATGTCCGGGTAGAGCACCGTAATCATCGTAGCTAAACCAAAAGATACGGTAATAAGGGCCGGTTTTTTAGAGCCTGCAATTTTACGTACGCTCCAGTCAAGAACATAGAAAACCGCAAACAGTACAAAATAAAGCGCCAGATGTGACTGACCTACGCAAAGGCCGCCAATCGAGAGTAATAGTGCCTGCTTGGGCAGGGTATAAATATGTCCTACCTGCTGAATGCCTTTACGCCATACGACAGCCCCAAGCATGCCGCCAAACAATGCACCAATAAAGGCATTATAGATGGTATGGTCATTGAGGATACGCCAGAAACCGCCAAATACAACGATGCACAGCAGAATCCGGCCCATGATCATTCCCTCGTTTGCCTGGATAGCAGCAAGGGTAATGAGGAACGTGCCAATCAGCACAATCAGCAGGAACTGCTCTGAGAAATTATATTTAAAGAAGGTCAGCACAAAGAGCATACCCACCAGTAGTTCCGTCCAGGTGTGCGATACCGGAAATGGCTGCCTGCAATAACGGCAGCGATGGCGAAGCAGCACAGCAGAAATAACCGGGAACAGATCTTTAACATCCAGCATGGTGCCACAATTGCCGCAATATGGCTTTTTATCGAGGATCAGGCGGCCACGTGGCAAACGATGCACCAGGCTGCACGCATAATTCCCGACCGCAAAACCCAGTGCTATCGCCCAGATAATGCCGCATAGCACATAGCCAAATTTTACGCCTTCGATTGCATCAAACATAAGCACCTTGAAATAGGATTAATTGTTAACCTTGGAGGTCGGATCAAGAACACTGTCAATAAAGCGCCCCTGGAATAGGGAAATACCAAGCGCATGACCATACTCAACGGCAGAACGGTTATCGCAACGGCAAAGGATGACACGGTTACTGCCTGCGTGCTGCACGGCATCTGCCAGGTCTTTATTTTCCTTGCTGTTCAGTTCGCTCTGAACGTCGGCATTCCACTGCACTTTCATAATGTCCAGGCCAAGTTTTTCACGGCTGATACTGGCAAAGCTTGCAGCAGTAAGGCCGTCCAGGCATACGCGGTAGCCAAGACGCTGCACTTCCTGGCGTGCCAGGGTAAATGCCGCCATATCGGCATACACATCCACCACAGGTATTTCAAACACGATAGAAATACGCGATGCCGGGTTAATGGCTGCGTCAAACTCCGTAAATGACGACGACAGCAGCGTTTCCACATTAATATTGATGCTGATCGGTTCACGCAGGAACTGACCCGGCTTCTGCATCAGCATGCTCAGGACACGATCATCAAGAATACGGGTGATATATTTAAACAGCCATTTGTTACTGAAAAAGTCAGTATCAATCCCGCCCATACTCTGGCGCAGCTGGGCAATGAATATGTAGAGTTCATCGAATACACGTCGCACCGTCATATTCGGAAGCACGGCACATATCGGTTGCCTGCGCATTGCCGTTGTCAGATCGATCCGGCGAAGCTCCGACTCAATGGTAGCAAGACCAGAGAGGCTATGTGCCATTTTTTTCGCAATGTCATGCTTGTCGTCCTCATCCGCAAAAATCTTCTTAGGCTCTGCGGTCATGCGCGGCGACGGCTGTGTCTGCTGAACAGGCTGCGGAGGGGAATTCAGCTGGAATGGTTCGGCTGCCCGTATATCACCGCCAGGAGCAGCAGGGCCTTTCGCAGGCGCAGAGGGCTTAGGCGGCGCCCCCTCAGTAGGTTTAACCGGCTTGCCAAGCGAGGTTACATTACGGCGCGCATTCGTCATGTAGCGCGAATACACTTCATAGAAGGTTTTCCATGAGTGCTTTAGTTCATAGACCGTGCACAGGTCAGGGTTCTCCTGCCCTTCACCATTATACGCCAGCTGGTCATCCATATACAGGTAGCGTATCTGGAAAATCAGCTTGTCCTG
>JAGVKI010000218.1 GCA_020050695.1 Alphaproteobacteria bacterium
ATACCCGCTGAATCGCCCAGTAATATCACGTTGCCTGATGCAAAGGGTTTTACCAGTCCGCCAACTGGAATAAGGCCGCCGCGACGTGCGACTACTTCGGCCTGCGAAAAATCAAATACCGTGTTCATGCGCTTTACAAATGCGTCGATATCCGGGCGGCGCGGCATGCGCTGCGCAAGGCCGACCTGCGCCACGCCGACGCCAGGTATCACCCAGCCGATATAGCCATGGGCAAGCTTCTGGTCGAGGAAGCAGTAAAAGGCATTATCTCCGCCAGGCAGGGGCAGGTTTTTATATTCGGCTTCAGCGCCCAGCAAGAACTGCGTGTTCTGGCCCAGCTTGAAATCATCGGCGACACGCGAACGCGGGCCGTCGGCGCCAATCAGGAAACGTGAGAAGTACGTGTTATTAACGCGGATATGGTCGCCTTCCACCTGCCCATTTTCATAAGACGTGTCATATAGCAGGCGCGCGCCAGCCTTTTCCGCTTCATCGGAAAAGAACTTCATCAGGTTGGGGGTATCGGTGGTTAGGAAAAAATAATCCGGTGATTTCAGGTCGACGTAACGCAGTGACGGCGCGTACAGGCGCACATCGGTCACGCGGCGGGTGAGGTGGTCGGGAATGGCGAATTCATCCGCGCATTCCTTGACGATGATGCCGGTTGTATGCATGCCGATGCCAGGGGCTTTTTTGCGTTCCAGCAGGGTAACGCCTACACTCCGCTCAGCCAGGGCTTTGGCGCATGCCAATCCCGCAAAACCACCACCTGCTATTATAACGTCTGCCTGTTCCATCGCTACCGTATCGTTACTGTTTGGGCGATTTGGGCTTAGCGGGTTTTATGGCAGCGATCAATGCTAAAATCTTGGTCTCGGCCATTGATACAGGAAGTTTTTTAAGTTCAGCCAGCGGATACCAGTGGTTCTGTCTGCTATGGGGTACATCCAGCAGCCATATGTCGGCTTCCAATGTGAAATGGCTGTATTGCTGGCGCACATGGCCAAGCATCTGACCTGCCGATAGTGGTAGCGCCTGCTTGTGAAAAAGAACAGAGTTGTTGTCTTTCTCTGTTTCAATAAAATGATAGAGACCATTTAAAAAGCGGCTGCTGCGTGCGGTGGCATAATAATGCCCATCAGGATTGCGCAGCACCGCGATATGTTTTTCGCGTACGGGAACGGTTTTCTTTACCTTCGGGGCAGGGTAGGCCTCTGGTGTTTCCTGGCCCTCGCATATGCTGCTCGCCGGACACTGGCCGCATAACGGTTTGCGCTTAAGGCATACCATGGAGCCTATATCCATCATCGCCTGATTATAGTCGAACGGATTTTTTGTATCGAGCAGCAAGGTGGCTTTTTCCCACAATTCAGGATCTTTAGGATCAGTCAGCGCGAATATGCGTGATACGACGCGCTTTACATTAGCTTCCATGACGGCCACCGGCTGGTGGTATGCAAATGCGCAGACAGCATGCGCGGTGTTGCGGCCAATACCCGGCAGCGCCATGAGGCCATCTACCGTTTCGGGCAATGCTTTTTGGCAGGCCTGCGCAGCAGCACGAAGGTTGAGTGCGCGGTTGTAATACCCAAGTCCCTGCCATGCCTGCAGCACATCGTCCGCCTCGCTGCGGGCAAGGTGGGAGAGGGTGGGAAAGCGTTTGAGGAACGGTGCGTAGTAGCGCTCAAGCACCGTTTTTACCTGTGTCTGCTGCAACATGATTTCACTGATATAGATGGCGTAGGCATCGGTCGTGTTGCGCCATGGAAGGGTTTTACGGCCATGGGCATTATACCAGCTGTGCAGCCGCGCGTGGAACTGTTCTATAGCGCGTTTGGCAAGCGGCATATCACTGGTTTCTCAGCAGCGAAAGCGGGCGAACGCGAAGCACCAGGCGCGTGGCAAGAAGCCCGAGCGTGATAGCGATCACCAGACTGCCCGCAATCGTGGAAGCAATGATGTCGGGCATGAAGGTAAAGTGTGAGAAGATAAGCAGTTGCATGATAGCGTAGGCAGAGACACTGCCGATAGCGCTGGCGATAAGTGATGTGACAAGTGCGATCAGCGCAAATTCGCACACATAAATAGCCATGATCTGGCGGCGCGTCATTCCGATGACTTTCATCATCACCGTATCGAATTTGCGCTTGAACAAAGTAGCGTGGATGGCGCTGGCCATGACCAGTGTACCGCAAATGATGGTTAAGGCCGCCGTGGTGTAAATGGCATTGGCCATCTGCGTGATGAACACGGAGATATTGCTTAAGGCATCGCGTACACGGATGATGCCAACCCCGGGATAATCCGCTGCCAGCAGATCGGACACCGCTTTTGCGGACGATTGCGCTGCGTTCACGGTCATCAAATAGGTAATCGGCAGGCCTTCGAGCGAACCGGGGCTGAAAATGGTGGTAAAGTTCATTTCCAGTGAACCCCATGGAATCTCGCGCAGGTTTGAGATGGTGCCCGTAATTTCCTTATCGATGGCCGCCACTGTAATATTGTCGCCTACTTTAAGGCCAAGGCCGCGTGCGAGGTTTGCATCAAACGATACCAGCGGCGTGCCTGTATA
>JAGVKI010000182.1 GCA_020050695.1 Alphaproteobacteria bacterium
AGGATGGCCAATTTTATCAATGGTGAACTGTATGGCCGCGTGACCGATGTGCCATGGGGCATCGTCTTTATCAATGGCGGCTCGCAGCCGCGCCACCCAAGCCAGTTATATGAAGCGGGCATGGAAGGCATCATGCTGTTCATCATTTTATATATCGCGCTGAAATACACCACTGCGCGTGACAAACCCGGCATGCTTGGCGGTATGTTCATCGCAGGCTACGGTATCGCGCGCGTGATTGCAGAATGCTTCCGCGAGCCGGATAATTTCCTCGGGTTTTTCTTTGGCTACGCCACGATGGGCCAGCTTTTATGCATCCCGATGATAACGTACGGCATATACCTGATTTTCCGCAAACCTCCAGCCTATGCGGCTATCCAGCCGAAGGGCGTGTGATATAATCGCCTTATGAGCCTGCTTGCCCTTTTGCAAAAACGTATCAAGGCGCACGGCCCACTTACTATCGCCGATTACATGTCGCTATGTTTGCAGCATAGTGAATTTGGCTATTACATACGTAACGATCCGTTCGGCACCAAGGGTGATTTCACCACCGCTCCTGAAATCAGCCAGATATTCGGCGAGTTGATCGGCGCGTGGCTGGCGGCGCAGTGGCAGGAAAGCGGTAAGGCAGGCGCGGCTTTGGTAGAACCCGGCCCAGGGCGCGGCACATTGATGGCCGACATACTTCGCGCCACACGGCATGTGCCCGGCTTTCATGATTCCATCTCCGTGCATCTGGTAGAAACCAGCCCGACGCTTAAAAAAATTCAATGGAAAACGCTGGCAGGTAAACACCACGACCTGCACTGGCATAACGACCTGCACAGCATTCCTAAAAAACCGCTGCTGTTTGTCGCCAATGAATTCTTTGATGCACTGCCTATACGCCAGTTCCTGCACAGCAAAAAATCCGGGTGGCAGGAGCGCGTGGTAACCCTTGATGAGAGAGGATCTCTGGCGTTTGGTTTTATTGCCGCCAAACCGCCCGCCGCCTTAAAAAAGCTGCCTGTAAGCGATGAACTCTACGAATATTCCGAAGATTCGCAGCAGGTCATGCAGCATATTGCAAAGCATATTGTAAAACATAGCGGCGCAGCACTGATCATTGATTATGGCTATATACGCGGCACTCATGGCGACACGCTGCAAGCCGTCAAAGCCCATAATTTTTATGACCTGCTCAAAGAACCCGGCACCGCCGACCTGAGCGCGCATGTGGATTTTGAAGCGCTGGCGCATGTAGCACAAGAAGCGGGCGCAAGCACCTATCCTATCGTGACCCAAGGCATGCTACTGCTGCGCCTTGGAGCTGAAATACGCGCGCAGGCCTTAAGCAAAACAGCCCGCGGCGAGGAGAAATCCTCTATCCTTTCAGGTTATGCTCGGCTAACATCACCTGATGCCATGGGTGATTTATTCAAGGCATTATGCATTACCCATCCCGGCCACCCGCACCCCCCAGGATTTTAAGATGGGGTTTTAAGATGGGGGTTTTAAGATGGGGGTTTTAAGATGGGGGTTTTAAAAAAGGAGCGCGCATGGAAACCGACACCGTTACCTTAGATGTCACTTGCCCCTACATGACCGATGAACCGGGCATACGCCACGGATTTTTTACCCGCCAGGGCGGCGTCAGCAGCGGTCTGTTTCATTCACTTAATTGCGGGTTTGGCTCGGGCGACGATGTCTCCATCGTGGCTGAAAACCGCAGGCGCGTAGCCGAAAGCTTAGGCCAGGAAGAAACCAGCCTGTGCACCGCCTACCAGATCCATAGCCCAAACACCGCTATTCTCGATCATGCCTGGCAATGGCGCGACGCCCCGGAAGCCGACAGCCTGGCGACCAACAAACCTGGTATCGTGCTGGGCATACTGACGGCCGACTGCGTACCGGTATTGTTTGCCGATAGCCGTAACCGCGTGATCGGCGCAGCGCATGCTGGCTGGAAAGGCGCGATTGGCGGCGTGCTGGAATCTACACTCAGCGCCATGATCTCGCTGGGTGCCAACAAAAATGATATTCGCGCCAGCATCGGCCCGGCCATTGGCCAGCGATCCTATGAGGTAGGCACCGAGTTCCGCAAGCGGTTTCTTATGGAATCACCTGAAAATACTGACTTTTTTATCCCAAGCGTGAGAGACGGCCACTTCATGTTCGCCATCAAGGCCTATGTACAAAACCGCCTTGCCAAAGTAGGGATTTCGCAGTTACATAATCTCCCATACGATACATGCGCCCAGGAAGACCTGTTTTTCAGCTATCGCCGCTCATGCCTTAACGGCGAGCCGGTCTATGGCAGGCAGGTATCGGCCATTGTATTAGAACCCTAATTAAGATGTAAGGCAGGCTTTATGTCACTGATACCTTTCGACGACCGCGACGGCACTATCTGGATCGACGGCAAATTCGTCCCATGGCGCGAAGCGAAAGTGCATGTGCTGACCCACGGCCTGCATTATGGCTCCTGCGTGTTCGAAGGCGTACGCGCATACAACGGCACTATTTTCAAATTGCGCGAACATACCGAGCGCCTGCATAAATCAGCGGAACTGCTGGGCTTTACCGTTCCCTACGA
>JAGVKI010000257.1 GCA_020050695.1 Alphaproteobacteria bacterium
AAGATTTTCGACCAGCCAGCTATGGTTGCCCATGGCGGCAACATCGCCCTTGGTAAGGCTTGCCGCTTCGACCAGCTTGGCCTTGGACTTGCGCATCCAGATATGCCCCAGATGGCTTTTGCCGCTGGCAGCGGCACCCTGGAGATACAGGGCGTGGGCAGGCCAGTTCGGCCATGTCTCCAGCCACTGCTGGGCGTCTTTGTTGGGTGCGCTGACATGGTAGTTACCGTCAGCAAAAATGACAGGCAGGGGAAGCGACAAGGCGTATTGGGACATGGTCTTACCCCTTAGGCAGGTGAGCGGCATCCTGGTAATAGGAGCTCTTCAGGTAGCGCTCGAGGGCAAAGCGTATAAACACGCCAATAACAGCAGTCGCAGGCACGGCCAGCAAAATGCCGACAAAACCAAACAGCGCAGCGCCCGACAGCATGCCAAAGATAATCCATACCGGGTGGAGTCCTACCTTTTCACCCACCAGCTTGGGGGTGATGAAATACCCTTCCATGATCTGGCCGGTGATAAATACACCCAGCACCGTAAAGACCGGCTCAATGGTGTCGAACTGGAAAAAAGCGCAGGCAAGACCGGTGCCCATGCCCACCATCAGGCCGACATAGGGGAAAATAACCAGCAGGCCGGTGGCCAGTCCGATAAGCATGCCGAATTTGAGGCCTGCAAGCGACAGGCCCACCGCATAAAATGTGCCAAGGATAATGCATACGTTCAACTGGCCGCGCAGGAAACCTGCCAGGATGTTGTCGACAATCGCCAGTTGCTCGCGGATGGTCTCGGCTTCGCTGCGGGGCAGGTAGCTGTTAAGGCGCGCAGTGATCTTGTCCCAGTCGCGCAGCAGGTAAAACGCCACTACCGGCGTAATCAGCACCAGCGACAGCAGGTTGACAATGGCCATGCCGGAGTAAAGCACCCCGGCGATAAAATCGCCCAGCAGCTTGACCATGAAACCTGACATGGTGGCAGTGGTGTCTTTAAGCTGGCTCATATCCACAATGGCCAGCTTGCCAAATCGCTCTGACAGGCGTCCCCCATATTCAGCTTCAAAGTCCGTTACATAGCCTGGTATGGCCAGTATCAGTTCGGAAAGCTGTGCGGCAATGGCAGGGATAACAGTAATTGATAGCAGGCAGGAGGCGATGAAAAAGCCCAGCGTGATAATCAGGGTGGAAATGCCGCGTGACAATCCCATGCGTTCTAAGCGGTCGGCAGCCGGATCAAGGAAGTAGGCGGTAAACACGCCCAGTACGAAAGGCAGCAGTATGGAGCGGATCAGGTATAAAAAGACCAGTATGCCCACAATAATCGCCAGCCAGAAAAGGCGGCGCTGGTTTACCGGGGGAATGGGCTGGGACTTTACAATATGATGATCAGTCACGCGAGATTACCCAGTAATTAGTATGTTTGACCAATCGCAGATGCTGGGCGGCGATAGCCGTTTCCAGCGATTCTTCGGTGCCGCGGTAATGCACGTCCATGTCTACCTGCTGGGGCGAGATGGCAAGCACGTTCACCTTTTCCACCAGAGGCAGTGAGGTAAGCTTTGCTTTCAGGTCGGTCCAGGACGCCATGGTGGAGATACTGGCCAGCATCATGATATTATGGCGTTCACCGCCCACAAAGCTGCCCTGCGGCATGCGCTCTTTCATCTTCTGCAGCTGGAATACAATGTCCTGCGCCGCGCGGGTCAGCAGCATTTCCTTGGTTTCGTCGGGGTCGGCCACATAGCTGATCATGTTGATCTCATTCTGGGTGCGGCTGATACGGCGCTTGACCACGTTTACTTTCATTTGTGGGTTGGCCTCGAACTTGGCCTGCACGATGATAACCTGGCTGATGCCGTAGCGGTTGGTCAGGCTGGTAAGTGAGGAGAAAGTGGCTGCGCCTGCGTTACGGGCGGTAATGGCCAGCTGGTCGGTATTATCGCCGTACGGCACAACGATGCCCTCGCTGTTGGCTTCCAGGCCAATGGTTTTCCAGGTGGCAAGCCATGGGTTATCGGTTTCCCACAACTGCATGCGCGGGCCTTCTTCATAGATCGGGATAATGCCAAAAGCGGTCGATGGCGGTGCGTCGATCACGGTGCTGCCATCGGTCGAGGCGGTGTTGATCAGCTTGTTGATTTCCTCGCCATCGAACGATACCAGCATATGGGCGCGGTAGCGGCGGTCGGAGATACGCTCATTGAGCACTTCCACACCCTGTACCATGGCGCTGATGCGGCTGGCCGGAAGGCTTGCGATAACGGCCTGTGCCTGCTGCGGGCTGGTAAAGCGCTCGAGCAGCTGTTTGAGGGCGGCGCCTTCCGCCTCGCTCATGGCCCGGGAGCGGGCGTCCACGGCGTCTTTGCCGATGACGTCGACCTCGACTTCGCCTTTAATCACCGCGTCGCTGGCATGGGCGGTATAGGGGGAAATAACGGCTGTGGCGCTTACAACCCACAGGAGAAAAGCCGTCCGGGTAAGATATAGCAGTGAAAATGTCCATTTAGGCATAGCAAAACACTTGAACGCTTGTGAAACTCTGGCATTA
>JAGVKI010000155.1 GCA_020050695.1 Alphaproteobacteria bacterium
ATGGTGGAGTGTGACATCGTCACCATCATCCACAAGAACTACCGCCAGGATCCCACGGCGGCTCCCGGCACGTTCTACGAAGTGTTCAGCTTCGACACGTTCCGGGTGCGGAACGGCAAGTTCATCGAGCACTGGGATGGGGCGGTGATCAATCCGCCGGCGCCAGGGCGGGGGAATTAGCGAGCATTTCAGTCTCCAGTCTTCGGTCTCCAGTACTGCCCGCTGGCGACTGGCGACTGGAAGCTTTCTTATGCAATACCAGCCAGGCGCTACAGGACGGGCATTGGAAGCGGTGGCCGCAGGCACGGCACAGCATCAGCGGTGCGTAGCCGCGCCGGTTGAGAAACAGCATGCCCTGGTTGCCTGCGCTGATCGCATCGGCGAGTGCTTTTCGCAGTGGCTGCGATACAAAACAATCGCGCTCTGTAATCTTTTCGCGCATATCGAGCATTTCTATATCCGGCATCACCGCTTCGCCGTGGCGGGCGGGCAGGGTGACTTCCTGGTATTTGCCCAGCTTTGCATTATGGTAACTCTCCAGCGATGGCGTGGCCGAGGCCAGCACTACCGGGAATTTCTCGAAACGTCCGCGCGCCACCGCCATGTCACGGGCATGGTACATCACCCCGTCTTCCTGCTTGTAGGAGGCGTCATGCTCTTCATCCACAATCACCAGCGACAAGTTTTTATAGGGCAGGAACAGAGCCGAACGCGCACCGATCACCACCCGCGCTTTACCGCTGGCAATGGCCTGCCAGCCGACACGCTTGCGCGCAGGGGTAATCTCGGAATTCCAGATGACCGGAGCAAAGCCAAAACGCTGGGAAAACCGATCAAACGACTGAATAGAAAGCGCAATTTCAGGAAGCATCACCAGAATCTGGCTATCGGGGTCGCCCGCCAGCGCCTCGGCAATCGCCTGGAAATAGACTTCCGTCTTACCGCTGCCGGTTACCCCATCGAGCAGGGTAACGCTAAAGCCTTTGCCGATTTTACCCAGCAACTGGTCAGCTGCTGTCTGCTGCGCTGGCGATAGCGGTGCCAGCTTGGAATCACCTAATATATTCTGGGGTTGCATCGCCACCTGCTGCATGCTGATGCGCCCGGTTTTATCAATTTCGGCAATCGGCAGCGACATCTTGAGCATGGCCCCGCGCGCTGCGCAGTTATACCAGGCCGCCCAGTCGATAAAAGCGCGAAGCCCGGGCGAAAAAGGTGCAAACTGGTCATGATGGGTGGCAACCGCCTTGATTCTGCTGGCTGGAATCTGCGCCGTGCCCTTGCCCCAGACCACGCCAAGCAGCGTGTTTTTGCCAAAAGGCACACTGACAATATCACCCGCATGCAAGGTGAGCCCTTCCGGGACAGCATAGTCAAAAGCCATGTCTAATCGTGGCCCGAGCGCCGTAGGCAGCAGTATTTCCACCTGCCTGCCCAGAGATTCGCGAGGCGACTCAGACAGGGTAGTGGCTATGGGTTCTGGTTTCATATTGCCAAACCGTCTATTGGTGCATTATCGTCTGCGCTTAATTCAATACCATAATCACGCATAACACGATCAGGATCTAAACCTCATGAAATTTTTTGTCGATACCGCCGAAATTAAGGAAATCAAAGAACTCAATGCCACTGGCATGTTGGACGGCGTGACCACCAACCCGAGCCTTATCGCTAAATCAGGCCGCGATTTCATCGAAGTGATCAAGGAAATCTGCACCATCGTTGATGGCCCGGTCAGCGCTGAAGTCACCGCGACCGACGCTGCTGGCATGATCGCTGAAGGCGAAAAGCTGGCAAAGATCGCCGATAACATCGCAATCAAAGTGCCGCTCACCTGGGAAGGCCTGAAGGCTTGCAAACATTTCACCAGCAAGGGCACCATGGTAAACGTGACGCTTTGCTTCTCGCCAGCGCAGGCACTCCTTGCGGCAAAAGCAGGCGCAACCTTCGTATCGCCATTTGTAGGCCGCCTCGATGATATTGGCCAGGACGGCATGGGCCTGATCGGCGACATCTGCCAGATCTACTCCATGTATGAAACCATCACCACGGAAGTCCTGGTCGCATCCATCCGCAACCCGAACCATATTATCGATGCCGCTAAAATGGGCGCAGGCGTTGCCACCATTCCTCCCAATGTGCTGAAGTCCCTTATCAACCACCCGCTGACGGATAAAGGCCTTGAAGTATTCCTGGCTGACTGGAAGAAAACCGGCCAAAAAATAGCATAAACCAAATCGCATCAGCACTTAAAACAGGCAACCGGCATGACCGCAAAACAAAGCACCAACGATGCCGGTATCAGCGCTGAGCAGGTGCGTGATTTTCTTAAAAAAAATCCTGATTTCCTGCGCAAGAACCAGGATGTGGTAAGCGACCTGACGCCGCCTGAGCGTGACCTTGGCAACGGCATCATCGACTTCCAGCATTACATGGTCAAGAACCTGCAGAAAGACAGCAAGGAACTCAAAAGCCGTTACGACGTGCTGGTGGATTTCTGCCGCGACAATATGTCGGTGCAGTCACAGGTGCATCACGCGGCGCTACGCCTGATCCGTACCCGCACGCTGGAACAACTGCTCGAAGCCATCGCCATTGACCTGGTGAATTTGTTTGATGTGGATGTCGTGCGCCTGGCCATGGAAGCCGACACGGTGCTCGACACCTCGTTTGGCGAACATAATTACTCCGGTATTGTGTTCATCCCCACCGGCACGATTGATGCGGCGCTGGGCAAAAAGAAAAACGTGCTGATGGTCGAAGACAGCACACAAATGCACCCGCCGGGCTTTGACGATGTGTTTTCCGACTGCGAGTCCATGATCGCTTCCTGCGCCATGCTGCGCCTGAACCTGGAGATGGTCGACCGCGAAATCATGCTGGCGTTTGGCGTACGCCATAAGGGTCGCTTCCATTCAGGCCAAGGTATTGAACTTTTACATTTCCTCGCCCAGATTGTAGCGCACCAGCTTGACCGTTACCTCGATGATTTGATGATCTGATATGCGCCACTTCCTGCTTAGCCTCATTATTGCCATGGCCTGCGCCCCGGCTTACGCGTCGGAAGACCCGATCCTTGCCAGCCTGATGCGCACAACGGATTATGAGCCAAGCATGGTGCAGGCCGCAGAAAAAAGCGCCGTGGTCATCCAGAATCCATGCCCTTCGGCATACCGTGAACTCGATCCCTATCCGGTGGTGATTGAAAAGCTGACGCTTAATAACGAAGGAAGGCTTGCTACCGGCCAGTGGAAACAAACTGTGCTGCATGACGGCTGCGGCGCTGTGCGTAAACTCAATGTATGGGCCAGCGTGGATGGCCAGACCCACCGCCTGCGCCTGTCACCCGTGCTTCCCGGTGTCACGCTGGCCGATGTGACGCTTCAGAAAGACGCCGTAAAATATGCGGTCACCGCGCTGCGCGCCCGCAAGAGCATTTGTGAAACAGGCTATGTGTACGACACCGCTTTTGTCAACTTCACCGGCCCGGCGCTTCCCGGCTCCAAAGGCCCGCCATGGGATGAGATGTGGACACTGATCTACTGCGACATCAAAGCGGAAGTGATCATGCATTTTATACCCGATAAGACCGGCACCACCATTGCCGCTACCGGCGCCGAAGTTACAATCATCCCGCTTCAGTAGATTTAAACCCTGTCTCATAGTAAGATGCGTGCAAGCAAACGCGCATTCACGAAAAAAGGCCTATGGAGCAGCCTAGCCCATTACCCGTTACCCCAAGCCTTGGCGGCACCATTGCCGCCTGGGAAGACTGGATGCGGCATGTAAAGCGCGCCTCTGAGCACACGCTGGTTTCCTATCGCCATGACCTGGATCATTTCCTGCGGTTCCTAAGCAACCACCTCGGAGAACGCCTGGACAGCGCGCAGCTTTTAACACTCCAGGCACGTGATTTTCGCGCCTGGATGGCAAACCGCCACAGCGAGTTTGAAGCCAGTTCCACCGCCCGCGCCTTATCGACCATCAAGAATTTTTTCCGTTACCTGGAAAAACAAGGCGAGGACGTCAGCAGCGCCATCTTCCATATGCGCGGCCCCAAGATTAAAAAATCACTGCCCAGGGCATTGGGCGAGGAGCAGGCGAGTGATGCCATTACCGCCATCGCCACCCAGCATGAAGAGCCCTGGATCGCCAAGCGTGACCTGGCGCTTTTAATACTGATTTACGGCTGCGGCCTGCGTATCAGCGAGGCATTATCACTGCGTTACAAGGACATCCCGGCAGGCGATGTCTTATCCATTATCGGCAAAGGCAATAAGCAGCGCCAGGTGCCGGTACTGCCCGCCGTGCATAGCGCACTCGATGACTATGTGAAGGCCTGCCCATACCCCTTTTCCCCCCTATCACCGCTCTTTATCGGCCTGCGCGGGGACAGCCTGAATCCTGCGGTGTTCCAGCGCGAACTGCGCAAACTCAGGCGCCAGCTGGGACTGCCGGAAAGCACCACCCCGCACGCCTTCCGCCACAGCTTTGCCACACATCTGCTCGCAGGCGGCGGCGATTTGCGTTCCATTCAGGAACTGCTCGGCCATGCCAGCTTATCGACCACCCAGCGCTACACCCATGTCGATAAGGCAAGGCTGATGGCAGCCTATAAGAACGCCCACCCACGCGCTTAATACTTGCCGCTCATTAACGAGAATGCCCGGCCAGCCCAGTTACCTGTTGCCAGCAGGGGAAAAATGGTCTTTGTTCCAGCTAGGGTTTCCCTTATGCGCACCCGTAGCTCAGCTGGATAGAGCGTTGCCCTCCGAAGGCAAAGGCCGGACGTTCGAATCGTCTCGGGTGCGCCAATTATTCTTACCTATCGTAATTCGAACTATTTTATATATTAGCGTGCCACGCACGCGGGCGAAAAATATTCAGGAGAATATTTTGGCAGCTTGCTGCCCGTAGGGCGAGGATCAGCAGAACCGAGTCTATCGTCTCGGGTGCGCCAATTATTCTTTTACGTCGGGCGTGGTGCTTTCTGCTTCCTTTGCAGATGCTTTACGGCGCCTGAACATGGATTTGATCACCTGCCAATAGGCAAATACGATGGCCAGCCCGGTCGTGGCAAGCAGCACCATCATCTGGAAGAAGAACCCGATAGTGGTGGGATTGATATAGGCCTGTGCGGGAAAGGAATAAAACACGAGAGGAAGGATCAGGTAATACATAAGGCCCCTATTGGTTCATGAAAGATGTTTTATTCTCTGCCGGTGAGAATGACGGACGCAGCAGTCCCTTTTTATGGCCGCAGACAATCGCAACCTCAAGCAATAATGATCCCTGCCCATCCTTAAAATAATGCAACAGATGCGCCGCAAGCTGCGCCTTATCATTCAGCCTGTAGCTGGCGTCATACCCCAGAACCGATGCCAGCGCTGAAAAATCCACATCTGCGCCGCAGGTTTTCTGGCCGCCTACCGAATCATGCGCCTTGTTATTAAGCACAATATGACACACGTTGCTTTGCGCCGTGCTGCAAGCCGCACCTGCATGCATAAGCAATGCGCCGTCACCATCCAATAACAGCACTTTCTGCCCCGAAGAAAAACCATACCCGGCGGCGATGCTCTGGGCATGCCCCA
>JAGVKI010000170.1 GCA_020050695.1 Alphaproteobacteria bacterium
CATCGGCTTCGCGGATATAATGGCCATTTAAATTTTCCAGCTTGGTAAAGTCAAAGCGCGAAGGGGACTTGCCCACGGCGTCCAGCCCAAACCAGGAAATTGCCTGATCGGTGGAAATGATTTCCTCATCGCCATGTGACCAGCCAAGACGCAGCAGGTAGTTGCGCACCGCTTCGGGCAGGTAGCCCATTTTTTCATATTCCTGCACACCGAGCGCACCATGGCGTTTAGACAGTTTTGCACCGTCTGCGCCGTGGATTAGCGGGATATGCGCAAAATCAGGCGCAGTCCAGCCCATAGCATTATAAATCATCAACTGGCGGAAGGTGTTGGTGAGGTGGTCATCGCCGCGAATCACCTGCGTTACGCCCATATCATGGTCATCGACGACCACGGCCAGCATGTAGGTTGGTGTGCCGTCCGAGCGCAGCAGGATCATATCGTCCAGTTCGTTGTTTTTAACGGTGACCGTGCCTTGCACTTTATCATTTACCACGGTCTCGCCTTCGACAGGCGCTTTGATGCGGATCACCGATTTTGCACCTTCAGGCGGCGTACCGCCATCTCTCCACGGGCTGCGGAATTTGGCATTTGGGTTTTTCGCGCGGAAGGCTTCGAGTTCTTCCTGCGTGGTATAGCAGGGGAATGCATGGCCGCGTGCCACCATTTCATGTGCTACTTCTGCATGGCGGGAGGCGCGGGCAAACTGGTAGGTTGGCTCGCCGTCCCAGTCCAGGCCGAGCCATTTCATGCCTTCTAAAATTGCGTCGATAGCGTCCTGCGTGGAGCGGGCGCGGTCGGTATCTTCGATGCGCAGCAGGAATTTGCCATTATTATGCTTGGCGTAAAGCCAGTTGAACAAAGCGGTGCGTGCGCCGCCAATATGGAGGAAGCCGGTAGGAGAGGGGGCAAAACGGGTAACTGCGGTCATAATCTCATTCTGATAGAAAAATTAAATCGATAATTATATCTGCGGGCGCTAAGTTAATGGACTAAATTGGGGTTATACAGGGTTTCTTATACTGGGCTTCTGCGTGGAATTGCAAAAGAAAATAGCAGCCTCCTTTAAGGCTAATGCCTGGGCAGAGCGTGACCGGCTGGTGCTATGGACGCCGGTCTTGCTGGCGCTGGGCATTGGCGGGTACTTTGCCTTGCCTGTGGAACCGCCCCTCTGGCTTGCCCCGCCGGCGCTATTGCTTGCAGGTATTGCAGCGGTGCTGTGCCGCACCTCATGGGCCGGAAAAACCTTATCCATTGCCCTGATGCTGGTGGTGGCCGGGTTTATGGTGGCGAGCCTGCGCACGCACATGCTGACCGCGCCCGCCCTCTACAGCACGCTTTATTTCCGCGATATTGAGGGCAGCGTAGAGCGCATTGAAGAGCGCGGCGAGGGAAAGCGGCTGACGCTTGGCGATGTGCGCATTGACCGCATCAATCCCAATACAACGCCCCGGCATGTTGCCATTACCTTTAAGCAAACGCCTGAGATCATCCAGGTGGGCGACCATATTGCGGCCAAGGCGCTTTTATTCCCGCCGCCAACGCCTGCCATGCCGGGGGCACATGATTTTTCACGGCAATATTTTTATGAGCAGCTGGGCGCGGTAGGCTATTCACCCAAACCACCGGTGATTATTACCCACGCGCAGGCGCTGGCATTTGATACCTGGCTGACTGCAATACGTCTATCTTTGGCGCAACGTATCAAAGAAGGCATGTCACAGGAAAATGGCCCGGTGGCGGCAGCCCTGATGGTAGGCGAAATGTCTGCCGTTAGTGAGGATGTGCGTGATGCCATGCGCGATTCTGGCATCTACCATGTGCTTTCCATTTCCGGCCTGCATATGTCGATTGCCATTGGCCTGCTATATATATCGCTGCGCTTTGTCATGAGCCTTTATCCTGCCTTTGCGCTGCGCTGGCCGATCAAGAAGATCGCTGCGGTTGCAGGGCTTGTAGGCGGGTTTGTTTACCTGCTGCTGGCTGGCTACCCCGTGCCTGCGGTGCGTTCTTACGTCATGGTGGCCTGCGTGATGCTTGCCATATTATGTGACCGGCGCGGCATCAGTATTTATTCGTTAGCGTGGGCGGCAACGATTATCCTGCTCATGCAGCCGGAATCGCTGCTGGGGGCCAGCTTCCAGCTTTCCTTTGCGGCAACCCTTGCCATTGTTGCGTTTTATGAGCGCTATGCACATTTGCTGCATACCGGTGGGCGTGGCCTGTTTTATAAATTGCGGCTGTATTTTTTTGGTCTGATGGCCACATCCCTGGTGGCAAGTCTGGCGACAACGCCACTGGTGATCTATCATTTCAACCGTTTCACCATATGGGGCATAGCCGCCAATATGTTGATGATGCCGCTGGCTTCCTTTATCATTATGCCTGCGGCGCTGCTTGTGTTCTTGCTCATGCCGCTGGGCCTGGAAGCGCCCGCATTGTGGGTGCTAAACTGGGGCATAGGCCTGATGATCGAAGGCGCGCGCTGGTTTGCCGCCATGCCGTACGCGTCGGTTGCCATTGCGCCGCTTAGCTTTTCAGGGCTGATGCTATTCTGTCTGGGCGGCTTGTGGCTCTGCCTGATGGCAGGGCGCTGGCGCTATGCAGGGGTAGTGGCGATGGCGCTGGGAACTGCCTCGGTCATGCTGCACCAGCCCTATGATTTGATGATAAGCAGCG
>JAGVKI010000052.1 GCA_020050695.1 Alphaproteobacteria bacterium
AAATGCAGACCGAAAATGGCGAAAGTTTCAACGTCGATATACCAGCCTTCTCGCTGGATAGCCCGGACCAGTTCAGCCGCCCAAATTAACTCAATACACTGTTTTATAACAAAAACAATCCACCACGAACTGTCATCATATTATCATGTGATTTCTGCACCCAAAAACGCTATAGTAAAAGGTGGAATAATATGAGGTATATACGGAATGAGTACTAATACTCCTCCAGCCGGCCCCGACATGAATGCGATTGCCAACCTTCAGAATCAGCTCTCCAAGAGCAAACCTGAAACGCCGGCAACCAACATGGACGACCTCGTTAACAAAATTCTCGCTTCGACGATGAATTGGGTGAGCAAGGCCACGGGCATAAAAATGAGCAGCCTGCTGGAAACGGGCGTTTTTGCCAATGCCAAGCTTGAAGATGCTGCATTCAAAGCCGGTGACGCAATCAATAAGGGCGCAACATCATTTACATCCAATGGCGGTGCATTGGCTAATGTGGCCGGTATCGTTTTCAACAAGGAAAATCTTTTAAACGGTATAACCCAGGCCCAAATTGATGGCCTGCCCATCGAGGCGCAGCAGCAGGTGGCCAGTATCCGCGATATGATGGGTGAAGGCATGCCAGTAACGGGCATGTCTAACGGCGACTTAGGCGGACTTACGCCTATGAACTTCGGCAATATGGCAATGACTCAAGAAATCGGCAGACTTGCGTAGCGCCTGACTTCTTATTACAGCTTTTTCTGCTTTAACCCCTTCATAAAATAGTCTACAACGGCTTTCTGTTCCGCTTGTCAAACCTATCAGGTCAGGCTTGAAATGAAAATTGCCGTACTCCGTGAACGCAAAGAAGGTGAACTGCGCGTCGCCGCAACACCTGATTCCGTTAAAAAATACATCAACCTTGGTGCAAACGTATCCGTTGAAACTGGTGCAGGCCTTGGCTCATCCATAACCGATGAGGTCTATCAGGCCGCAGGCGCAATCATTTGCGCCGATCCTCAATCCTGCGTAGGCAACGCCGATATAGTGCTCAAAGTGCGCCCGCCGGAAAGCAATGAAATCTCCTTCATACCTGAAGGCGCGCTGCTAATTGGCATGCTCGAGCCCTACACATCACAGTCATACTTCAATATGTATGCGCTGAAAAACATCTCCGCCGTATCGCTGGAACTTCTGCCGCGCATTTCCCGCGCGCAGTCGATGGACGTGCTTTCGTCGCAAAGCAACCTGGCGGGCTATCGCGCGGTTATCGATGCCGTGGCAACCTTCGGCAAAGCAGTGCCGATGATGATGACCGCCGCAGGCACCGTAGCCCCGGCCAAAGTGCTGGTGCTTGGCGCAGGTGTTGCAGGCCTTCAGGCTATCGCTACCGCCAAACGCCTTGGCGCGGTGGTATCCGCGTTCGATGTGCGCCCGGTGGTAAAAGAACAGGTGGAAAGCCTTGGCGCAAAATTCATTGAGGTAGCTGCAGAAGAAAATGCGGAAACCAGCGGCGGCTATGCCCGTGAAATGAGCGAAGACTACAAGCGCAAACAGGAAAAGTTGATTTTTGACCATATCCAGAAACAGGATGTGGTGATCAGCACCGCGCTGATTCCTGGAAAGCCTGCTCCTGTGCTTATTACGGAAGAAATGGTGCAGAATATGAAGCCCGGCTCGGTGATTGTGGATCTTGCCGTTGCCTCCGGTGGTAACTGCCCGCTTTCCGAACTGGATCAGGTCGTGGATAAATACGGCGTGATCATTGTTGGCTTCAGCAACATGCCTTCGCGCGTTGCGGTGGATGCAAGCGGTCTGTACGCACGCAATCTCTATAATTATATTTCTACGCTCATCATCGGTAAGGATGGCACGCTGGACGTAAAATGGGATGACGAACTGGTTGTCGGCACCCTGCTTACCAAGGGCGGCACCATTGTGCACAAACAATTCCAGGTAAAATAATCGGCAGGTAAAATAATATGTTCGATAGCGACGCAGTGAATGAAAAAGCCGAACGCCTTGCGCAGCAGGCGGCAGAACTGGCAGAAGACATCAATGCCATGCATCTGCAAATGCAGCATACAGGCGGTATCGACCCGTTTGTATTTGGCCTGAGTGTATTTGTACTGGCCTGCTTTGTTGGCTATTACGTAGTGTGGAAAGTAACCCCTGCCCTGCATACGCCGCTGATGGCAGTCACCAACGCTATTTCCGGCATTATCATCGTCGGCGCTATCATCGCCCTTGGGCCCGAGGGATATGGTTTTTCCCATCTTGCAGGCTTTATCGCCGTGGTGATCGCATCAATCAATATCTTCGGCGGCTTTATCGTGACACAGCGCATGCTGTCGATGTTTCAGAAAAAAAATAAGCAGAAATCGTGAGCATGAATATGAGTGATATAACCTACCTCGCCTACCTGCTTTCCTCCGTTCTGTTTATCCTGGCACTTAAAGGCCTTTCATCGCCTGAAACGGCGCGCCGCGGCAACTGGTACGGCATGACCGGCATGGCAATCGCCATCATTACCACTTTTACCCTGCCTTCTATTGCCAATTACGGCCTTATCCTGTTTGGCATTGTGATCGGCGGTATTATCGGCGGTGGTATTGCGCGTAAAATCCAGATGACCGCAATGCCGCAGCTGGTTGCAGCATTCCACTCACTCGTTGGCCTTGCCGCGGTTCTGATTGCCGCAAGCGCATTATGGTCACCTGAAAGCTACGGCATTGGCAACACCGGCAGCCTGCGCCCCGGCAGCCTCGTGGAAATGAGCCTTGGTGCAGTCATCGGCGCCATCACCTTTTCCGGCTCCATCATCGCTTATGCAAAACTCCAGGGCATCATGTCGGGCAAGCCGCTGCGCTTTGCTGGCCAGAACGTATTTAACCTTGGAATCGCCGCCGCCATAGTGGTGCTGCTGTTTATGTTCTGCCTCAGCGAATCGAAAATCCTTTTCATCCTGATGACACTGCTGGCCTTTGCCCTTGGCTTCATGCTGATTATCCCAATCGGCGGTGCGGATATGCCGGTGGTGGTTTCCATGCTCAACTCCTATTCCGGCTGGGCGGCATCGGGCATTGGCTTTACACTGGGTAATCCCCTGCTCATCATTACCGGCGCGCTCGTGGGCGCATCCGGCGCGATTCTTTCCTATATCATGTGCAAGGCCATGAACCGCTCGATCATCAATGTGATCTTTGGCGGCTTTGGCAGCACCAATGCCGTTTCTACCGGTGAAAGTGCCGATAACAGCGATAAGCCCATTAAAAGCGGCAGCGCGGAAGATGCAGCATTCCTGCTGAAAAACGCCAGTTCAGTCATCATCGTGCCGGGTTATGGCATGGCGGTTGCACAAGCGCAGCACGCGGTGCGTGAAATGGCGCAGGAACTGGAAAAAGAAGGCATCACCGTGCGCTATGCCATTCACCCTGTGGCAGGCCGCATGCCCGGCCACATGAATGTACTGCTTGCTGAAGCCAATGTGCCTTATGACAGCGTAGCCGAACTTGACGA
>JAGVKI010000024.1 GCA_020050695.1 Alphaproteobacteria bacterium
GCACGGCCAGAGTTCACGTCGATAGAGATAAGTGCTTCGGTTGGGTTGATTACAATGTAACCGCCGCTGCGAAGCTTCACCACCGGGTCATGCATGGACAGCAACTGCTCTTCTATATTGCCATAAGCATAGAATAGGGGAGTCGAGTCGCTGTATTGTTTGATTTTAGGGGTATGGCTTGGAAGCAGAAGCTTCATGAAGTCACGGGCGCTGCGATAGCCTTCCTCACCTTCAATGATCACTTCTTCAATGTCATTGCTGTACTGGTCGCGGATAGCGCGCTTGATAATGTCGCTTTCCTCGTAGATAAGGGCCGGGGCGCTGGATTTCAGCGTATCCTCGCGGATCTGGTTCCAGAGTTTGACCAGGTAATCATAGTCACGCTTAATTTCAGCGCGGGTGCGTTCCATACCAGCGGTGCGGATGATAACGCTCATACCGTCGGCAAGGCGCATTTCAGCCGAAATGGCTTTCAGGCGCTTGCGGTCATCGGCGCTGGCGATCTTGCGGGATATGCCACCGTCTTTCGGGGAGTTAGGCATCAGCACGCAATAACGACCAGCCAGTGAAAGATAGGTGGTAAGCGATACGCCCTTATTGCCGCGTTCTTCTTTAATAACCTGCACCAGCACGATCTGGCCACGGCGGATAACTTCCTGAATCTTGTAACGCTTCATGAATACATTGCGGCGCTGGCGGGTGTTCTGGAGTTCTTCTTCGTCGTTAGGAAGGGTTTCTACTTCTTCGCTTTTCTCGCCATCGGTGCTGGCCGCTTCTGCGCGTGCGCCTGACGGTTCTCCAGTAGCATCAATTGCTTCATCGGAAGGGGTGAGGGGCTCTGAATGCTCCATATGGGCTTCATGCTCAAGCTGGGTTTCCAGCGCAGCGATCATTGGAACTTCTGCTGTGCTGGCTTCTTCCGGGATTTCTTCACTGGAGGTGGAAATATCGATAGCGCCCTGCATAAGATACGCAGGGTGAGCGGACTCATCCGTTGCAGGCTGTTCGAGCATTGGCTCGTCGCCTGGGTAATCCTGGTTGCCTGGTTCCGAAGGTTGCTCGCCATTATCGGCAGATGGAGCGGCTTCATGCTCAGGAGCGGATTGTTCGTTTGAGGATATATCCTCACCAGACGCTAATACGCGTTCAGCTTCTTCCATGAGGCGCTGACGGTCGGAAATAGGGATCTGGTAATAGTCAGTGTGTATTTCCGAAAATGGAAGGAAGCCTTGCTTGCCGCCGCCATATTCAACGAATGCGGCTTGCAGCGATGGTTCTACACGGGTGATTTTGGCAAGATAGATATTGCCTTTAAGCTGGTTTTTTCCGCTGCTGACAAAATCAAAATCAAAGATTTGATTATCGTCCGAGATGATCACCCTGGTTTCTTCTGGGTGAAGCGCGTCAATTAACATACGTTTTGCCATGATAGCGACTCCTAATTAAGTGGGGCGCCTCACAGTAGGGATAAAAACTCAGTTGGGCGGACGACGTTCCATGTTCTGGCCAGCATTAGCCAACAGGCCTATCCGTAAGGATATGCCTGGAGCGCCTGAACTTACATCCGGCGCCGGGCGCGCAGATAAATAAGAGGCTGCTTGTGCTGATTGTTGAAATGAAAACACCATCGTTAATAAACTAAACTGAAATACCGTACCGTAAGGACGTGGTTATACAAAAAACTCCAAATTTTTATTCAAGGGTAAGACCCATTCTTGTTTCATTTTGACACCGCATGCTCATGTCCTGTGAGAGATGCAGGCTGCAGGTTGGTCCTTACCGCTAAATTTCATATCTATGTGGTTATGCCGACAAATAAAAAACAGCATTCGCACATAGGCGTTTTACACTATAGTGGTAAAAAAATCATTACACAATAATCTTTCTATAAACGGTTATGATTGCACTGTTTTTCTATTCAAAACTGCGTTATTTTTGCGTACAACCATTTAGAAGCTATGGTTTTTTGACGGGTTTAAATTTAAGTTGATGAAAAATATAGTATTTTTTGTTTTTGGCCTATGGGTAGCTGCATTTGCTACTGCTTCTGCGCAGGCAAAAGAGGCGCTGGCCATCGCGGTGGAAGATAATAGTGCCGTTATTACGCTAACGCTTCCGGATGTATCCCCAAACAAGGTCTTTATTGTTACCAACCCTGAACGTTTGGTGGTGGATGTCCCGTCGGTAGCAAAAATGAAAACCGTGCACCTGCCGTCTGATTATCGTGGCAAGTTGATTAAGGATGTGCGGTATGGGCGCTTCTCTGCAAAATCAGATCGTTTCGTATTTGACCTGACCCTTCCGGTTGAGGTGGTGAGCGTTAATGCAAAATCCTCAAGGCTCACTATTACTATAAGGCCAACAGGTAAGCCTGCTAAAGAGGCGGCGGTAGAAAAAACTCCAGAGAAGATTAAGCCTGCCCGCCTTACCAGCAATGAAATCAGTGCTGCGGGAACCAAAACCAAGGAAACGAAAACCCCCTCAAAGATTCTTGCGGAGCCAGTAGCGGAGCCGCCACTGAAAAAGAAACCCAGGGAAAAGCCGCTGGTAGTGATTGATCCTGGGCATGGCGGTGTTGACCCGGGTACGACCGGCCCGCATGGCTTAAATGAGAAGGAACTGGTGCTTGAATATGCACAGGCGCTACGCGCACGACTTATCAAATCAGGCAAGTACCGCGTGGAACTGACGCGCAGCAATGATCGTTTTATTATGCTGCGCCAGCGCATCAAAATCGCACGCGATAAAAAAGCAGCCCTGTTTATTTCCCTGCATGCAGATTCTGCGCCGGAGGCATCGGCACGCGGACTCTCTGTATATACATTGTCGGAAAAGGCGTCGGATGAAGAAGCGGCAGCGCTGGCCGCGCGCGAAAACAAAGCGGACGTGCTTGCCGGTATTGATCTATCCGAAGAACGTCAGGATGTAGCTGACATACTTATTTCATTAGCGCAGAGAGATACCAGTAACCGCTCTTCGCAATTAGCGGATTTAATTGTGTACTCGCTTGACGGCAAGGTACGACTTCTGTCAAATTCACATCGCTTTGCGGGGTTTGCTGTGCTTAAGGCGCCTGATATACCGTCGGTGCTTGTTGAGCTTGGCTTTCTCTCGCATTCACAGGAAGAAAAACAGCTTACTAACTCCACCTATCGCCTGACCGTCGTAAATGGTATAGCGGCAGGTATTGATAGTTATTTTGCTCAGAACGAATTTGTTCAAAACGAATAGGCCAAAGAATAATGAGAAGTTTATTTGCTGCAATCGTAGGCATGCTCGGGTGGGTTTTTTCACTCGGTTTTACGATGATCATTATTGGCGGTATTGCCGGTGCGTTTATCTATAACCATTATAACAGCCAGTTGCCGGAATACAGCCAGCTTGCCCAGTATGACCCGCCCACCGTTAC